>DASULL010000209.1:0-3893 GCA_036278215.1 Gammaproteobacteria bacterium
AGTAGCACCCGCTGGAAAGTCTGGAGCCGGGAGGCGCCCAAGGTTGACGCCGCCTCCTCCAGTTCCGGCTCCAGCTCCTGCAGTACCGGCTGCACGGTGCGGACCACGAAGGGCAGGCCAATGAAGACCAGTGCCACGACAATGCCGGTCGGGGTGAAAGCCACTTTGATTCCCAGCGGTTCCAGATATTGCCCCACCCAGCCGTTGCCGGCGTAGAGAGCGGTGAGGGCGATACCGGCAACGGCGGTAGGCAAGGCGAACGGCAGATCCACCAGGGAGTCGAGCAGTCGCCGGCCGGGAAAGCGGTAGCGCACCAGCACCCAGGCCACTAACAAGCCGGCGCCCAGGTTAATCAGCGCAGCCAGCAGAGCGCTACCGAAGCTGACCCGGTACGAAGCCACCACCCGTGGGGCAGTGACGGTTTGCCAGAAACCCTGCCAGCCGAGTTCGGTGGATTTGATGAAGGTGGCCGAGAGCGGGATCAGCACGATCAAGCTCAAATAAACTACCGCCAAGCCCAGCGTCAGTCCGAAGCCTGGGATCACGCTGGAGCGCTTGAAGATGGCACTGCTCATGACGGCGCTTCTCCTTAGCCGCACTGCTTAGCGACCAGGCGCGTAGATCTGGTCGAAGGTGCCGCCGTCGCTGAAGTGGGTTTGCTGGGCTTGCCGCCAGCCGCCGAACACCTCATCGATGGTGAACAGCTCGAGCTTGGGGAAACGCTGCACGTCTTGCGGCGCGGCCAGTTCGGGTTTGCTCGGTCGGTAGTAGTGTTTGGCGGCCAGCGTCTGCCCGACCGGCGAGTACAAATAGTCCAGATAGGCTTGGGCCACCCCGTGGCTGCCGTGCTTCTTGGCGAAGCCGTCCACCACCGCCACCGGCGGTTCTGCCAGGATGCTGATCGACGGCACGACGATGTCGAATTTGCCGCGGCCCAGCTCGTTCAGCGCGAGAAACGCTTCGTTTTCCCAAGCCAGCAACACGTCGCCAAGGCCGCGCTGGACGAAGGTGTTGGTGGCGCCGCGCGCACCGGGGTCGAGCACCGGCACCTGCTTGAGCAGCTTGGCGACGAATTCTCTCGCCTTGTCCTCGCTGCCAGTCTGCTTCAAGGCATAGCCCCACGCGGCCAAGTAGTTCCAGCGGGCGCCGCCGGAGGTCTTGGGGTTGGGGGTGATGACCTGAACGCCGGGCTTGAGCAAATCGCTCCAGTCCTGGATGCCCTTGGGATTTCCGTCGCGCACCAGAAAGACGATGGTCGAAGTGTAGGGGCTGCTGTTGTGCGGCAGCCGGCTCTGCCAGTCGGGCGGGAGCTGCTGGGTTCGCTCGGCGATGGCGTCGATGTCGTACGCCAGTGCCAGAGTAACGATGTCCGCTTCCAGGCCGTCGATCACCGCCCGTGCCTGTTTGCCCGAGCCGCCGTGCGACAGGCGGATGGTGACGCTGTCGCCGGTCTCGCGCTTCCAGTGGTCGGCAAATGCCTTGTTGTACTCGGCGTAAAACTCCCGGGTCGGGTCGTAGGAAACATTGAGCAGACTGATTTCCTTGGCGCCGGCAGTGGCAGCCGCGGCCAGGGCGAAGGCCGTAGCGAGCACGGCACGGGCGATGAAGCGCTTGGTCATCGGGTATTCCTTACAAGTTGTATTGCTGTCCGCTGTTGGGATGGCAGCGGGGTGCCGTCGATGGTGTAACGCTTGTTCGCAAGGACTGTGCCAGAGGCGCTGGGCAGGTCGCGGAACGTGTGCCGGCGGGCCGATCGGAGGGCCTGCTAGGAAAGTGGGCTGAAAACAAGCCTTGGTCTGTCACGGAAACCCGTCACGTATCACGGGAATCCGTGAAATATCACGGCCATTTAGTCGGCGCGCGTGCTTAGATATTCGATTCAGGGGAGCGGTGTCAGGCTAAATCCCCTGCTATCATCGCCTGTGGCGAGTTCCGATAAGCCGGCTAGAGAAACTTTCAATATTCTAAAAAAGAATATCTAGCCGGTTCTGTTGCTGTTTTTTCTGAGTTCGAAAAGGCCGGGTTTGAGCCTGTGCAGGACAAGCGGATCACAGAGGGGGCATGGAAACACAGCAGATTTTGTTCGCCATCTGGCGGGAAATAGGCCAACGACTGGAATTGAAAAATTCCGTTGGCAATGTAGTCCGGATCCTGCAGGAACAAGTGCCGGTTGCCGGGCTGGAGCTTGAGTGTCTGGATAGGCCCCGGCAGGCGCTGGAACTGGTAGCCAGCAGCCGGACGGCCAATCGTGGTCGCCAGATCGCTTATGCCGCAACCACTTTCGACAGGTTGCTGCGCTGGTGCAGGCGTGGCGATGTGCTCAGCTTGCGCCCAGGCATGGCGTGGCCCGAGGCGGTGCTGCCGATCGCGGCAGACTATCGGCATGAACATGTCCTGCTGGGGCCGCTGCTACAGCCGGATCGGAGTCCAGCCGGTATCGCCATCCTGACGGCCGATCCGGCACAGCCGTTTGCTGCCGATCACGAGGAGCTCTTGCGGGAACTGTTGGAACCGCTGGCCGCAGCGGTGGCAAACGACGCCCGCGTGCGCGAGTTGAGTACGCTCCGGGCGGCGGCGGAGGCGGACAAGCAGTCCCTGCTTACTCGTCTGGGCAGGCCGCGGATGGTGGATGGCCTGATTGGCGCCGACAGCGGCTTACGACCGGTAGTGGAGCGAGTTGACCTGGTCGCTCGCTCAGATACGTCCATCCTGCTGTTGGGCGAAACCGGTTCCGGCAAGGAGGTCATCGCCCGCAGGATTCATGATCGCTCGCTGCGCGGACAGGGGCCGTTCATCCGAGTCAACTGCGGGGCCATTCCGCCGGAGCTGATGGACTCGGAGCTGTTCGGCCACGAAAAAGGCAGTTTTACCGGCGCGCTGGGGCTGCGCAAGGGGTGGTTCGAGCGGGCCGACGGCGGCACGTTGTTCCTGGACGAAATCGGTGAGCTGCCGGCAGCCGCTCAGGTACGGCTGCTGCGAGTTCTGCAGGATGGCACCTTGTACCGGGTGGGCGGCGAATCACCGTTGCAGGTGGATGTGCGAGTGGTTGCGGCAACCCATCGAGATCTGGCCGCTATGGTCGCCACCGGTCGGTTCCGCGAGGATCTCTGGTATCGAATCGCTGTCTTCCCGATTCACATCCCGCCGCTGCGGGAGCGCCAGGTGGATATCCCAGCGCTGGCTCAGCACTTTGCTCAGCGCGCTTCGATCAAGCTCGGCCTGCCGTTACAGTTGCCAACGCATGAGGACATTGAACTGCTGGGCTCCTACCCGTGGCCGGGCAACGTCCGGGAGCTGGCGGCGGTCATCGAACGGGCAGCCATTCTTGGCAACGGAGCAGCCCTGGCGGTGGAGCCGGCATTGGGGGCGCCGGTAGTGGTGCAGCCGGCCGGAGGCGGAGTGGCCAGGGCTGTGGCAGCAGGTCCTCCGTCCTCGAAGTTTCCAACCCTGGACGAAACCATGATTGAGCACATCAGGGCCGCTCTGCGGCGGACCCGCGGGCGTATCGAAGGCCGACAAGGCGCGGCGGTGCTGCTCGGCATCAATCCGCACACGCTGCGATCGCGGATGCGCAAGCTGGGGTTGGATCCGCAGGAGTTCCGGCAGCTCTAGGAGGGCGGCGCAAACTTGCTGCACTCGCCCTGCGGTCCAGCCGGCGGCTGTTACTGCGCTGCGTTTCGGTTGCGATGCTTTGCAATACTCCGTCTCAGCAGTCTTGGCTCCCCGCCGTTTCCGGCCTGCGCTTTGCAGGCCGGCTGACAGCAACTAGATTGAATGTAACTGCCGCATCGTTCGCTGCTCGCTTCCTGGGGCGGGAGCGACCGGCAGGAGCGCATGGATGGGCTCATGACGACGCCACGGATGGCACGTGCAGCTCCCGCCTCTTGCTCCTT
>DASULL010000210.1:0-3068 GCA_036278215.1 Gammaproteobacteria bacterium
CGGGCGGCCCACATCAGCTTCATCAGGCTGGGCACCGCCGCCGGCTTGTCCGCCATCTGCTGCATCACGCGAGTGATCAGGGCTTCATAGCGACGATCGGTATCCAGGTCACGCCGGGCAACGGCGACAGCCTGCTCGGCATCCAGCCGGGCAAAACTATCCAACGCATCATGCAGGGTCTGGCAAACGCCATCGCCGAGGCTCTGTATATCGGCCAGCAGGTCTTTCTGTTCCTCCAACTGCTCCAGCGGCTGCACCATGCGGCCAACCCGCTCGGCTTCGTCGCCGATGCGCTCCAGGTCGGTAACGGCTTTGATGACCGCGATGACCAGCCGCAGATCGCTGGCGGCTGGCTGCCGACGGGCAAGGATGTGCACGCAGCTCTCGTCAATCTCCACGTCCATGGCGTTGATCGCCTGGCCGGTGGCAATGATGTCTTGAGCAGCCGCAGCATCGCCATCGACCAGCGCGGCGATGGCGCCGGCGAGCTGCTGCTCGACCAAGCCGCCCATCGCCAGCACGCGATCGCGAATGCCCTCCAGCTTTTCATTTAACTGTTGGGAGATGTGATGGGAAAAACCGGTTTTATCCATAACTCTCGGCAACCTCCCGCAATTGCAATCAGCCGTAACGGCCGGTTATGTAGTCTTCAGTCTGCTTGTTGGCCGGCGTGGTGAACAGGGTGTCGGTATCGGCCATCTCCACCAACCTGCCCAGATACATGAAGGCGGTGTAATCGGACACCCGCGCCGCCTGCTGCATGTTGTGAGTAACGATGGCGATGGTGTACTCCGCCTTCAGCTCGCTGATCAGCTCCTCGATCTTGGAAGTCGAGATTGGGTCCAGCGCCGACGCCGGCTCGTCCAGCAACAGTACCGTCGGCTTGACCGCCACCGCCCGGGCGATGCACAGCCGCTGCTGCTGACCGCCGGAGAGCATGGTGCCACTCTGCCTGAGCTTATCTTTCACCTCATCCCACAGCGCCGCCTTGTGCAAGGCCCATTCCACCCGCTCGTCCATATCGTAGCGCGACAACCGTTCGTACAGCCGCACCCCGAAGGCAATGTTGTCGTAGATGGACATCGGAAACGGCGTCGGCTTCTGGAATACCATGCCGACCTTGGCCCGCAGCAGGTTCAGGTCCTGACGCTTATCCAACACATTGTCGCCATCCAACAGGATCTCGCCTTCGGCCCGCTGATTCGGATAAAGGCCATAGATCCGGTTGAAGGTCCGCAGCAAGGTCGATTTGCCGCAGCCGGACGGGCCGATAAAAGCGGTTACGCGCTGCGCCGGAATATCCAGGCTGATATCGTGCAGCGCCTGGTAGCCGCCGTAGTAAAAATTGAGATTGCGGACTTTCAGCTTGGGTTCCACGGCTTGCGCCACCGTTCCGGTTGATGCGGCTGCTCGTTCCGGAGCAATGCTAACGAGCCGCGGCGCGCGCTGGCTCTGCCCTGGCCGATACTGGCTTTGCTGAATCATGAGATTTCCTCTACTTGCGCGAACGCGACAGCAGCCGCGCGATGATGTTCAGTGTCAGCACGCTGACGGTAATCAGCAGGGCTCCGGCCCATGCCAGGCGCTGCCAGTCTTCATACGGGCTCATGGCGAACTGGAAGATCACCATCGGCAGATTCGCCAATGGCTTATCCATGCTGGTGCTCCAGAACTGGTTGTTGAGCGCGGTAAACAGCAAGGGGGCCGTCTCGCCGCTGATACGGGCCACTGCCAGCAGAATGCCGGTAAGCACACCGACTCGGGCCGAGCGGTACACTACCGCCAGCACCACCTTCCACATGGGCGCACCCAGCGCCGCAGCCGCTTCCCGCAGGCTAACCGGCACCAGCCGCAGCATGTTCTCAGTGGTACGCACCACTACCGGCACCACGATCAGCGCCAGCGCCAGCGCTCCGGCCCAGCCGGAAAAATGGCCGCTGGTCACCACAACCACTTCGTAGACGAAAACGCCGATGATGATGGACGGTGCGCTCAGCAGGATGTCGTTGACGAACCGAACGACCGAAGCCAGCCGCGATTGCTGCCCGAACTCCGACAGATAGGTGCCGGCCAGTATTCCGACCGGAGTGCCGATCAGGACACCGACCCCGGTCATCATCAAACTACCGACAATCGCGTTGGCCAATCCACCCGTGCCGCCCGGCGGCGGCGTACTTTCCGTGAAAATCGCCGGACTGATCCACTGGAGGCCGTGCTGAACCAGGGTCCACAGCAGCCAGACCAGCCAGAACAGACCGAACACCGTCGTCAGAACCGATACCGTCAGATTGAAGGCGTTGATCAGACGCCGCCGGGTATAGACCTGCATCATGTCGCCTTGCCCTCCTGCCGGCTCAGCCGCATTAGCAGAAGCTTAGCCAGCGCCAGCACCACAAAAGTGATCAAAAACAGCACCAGCCCGAGTGCGATCAAGGAGGCGACATAAAGTTCACCGTGCGCCTCGGCGAACTCGTTGGCGAGCGCGGACGAAATGGTGTTGCCCGGCATGAACAGCGACGTGCTCAGCACATGCGCATTGCCGATAACAAAGGTGACCGCCATGGTTTCGCCAAGAGCACGGCCCAGACCAAGCATGATGCCGCCGACGACGCCAACCTTGGTGTACGGCAGCACGACGCTCCGCATCACCTCCCAGGTGGTGCAACCCAAGCCGTAAGCGGATTCCTTCAGCACGGTCGGAACGACCTCGAACACATCGCGCATGACGGCGGCGATGAACGGAATCACCATGATCGCCAGGATCAGCCCGGCGGTGAACAGACCGATCCCCATCGGCGGACCTTGGAACAGCGCGCCAATCAGCGGCCAGGAGCCGATGTGCTCGGTCATCCAGGGCTGCACGTTGTCGCCGAACCACGGCGCAAACACGAACAGGCCCCACATGCCGTAGATAATGCTGGGGATGGCGGCCAGCAACTCGATAGCAGTGCCGATCGGCCGCTTCAGCCACACCGGGGCCAGCTCGGTGATGAACAGGGCGATGCCGAAGCTTACCGGCACGGCAATCACCATAGCGATGGCGGAAGTCAGCAGGGTGCCCACGATAG
>DASULL010000211.1:0-9310 GCA_036278215.1 Gammaproteobacteria bacterium
CATCACGTAGACCGGTTCCATGATGGCCAGCAAGAACGCAAGTCCCAGAGTCAAGGGCACGAACAGGGAGTGATACATGGCGGTTGCCGCGAACTGCCAGCGAGAAAGCTCTACGACCGTATCCGAGATCATCTTGCCTCACCTGGTTGATGCCTATCGACAGAATCGTGCACTGCAAAAAACCACAATTGACTTACATCAAGATGCCTTAACCGGGCTGGTCTAGGCTGGCCTGGCTTGCAAGGAGCGGGCAGGGATTCCGGAACTGGGAGGAGATCGCTGTCGCCGATCGACGACCTGTGGGGTGCGCATGTCACAAGGGTTATGTGAACGGCATCACCTTTACTGTCGCTTTGCGACGACAGATTTGGCCGGAGAAGCAGCGAGCAGCGCGGGTAATAGCGGCTTAAAGTAAAGATGCGTTAATCAAGGATGCTCACCAAGCGACCCAGGAGGACATCATGCAGCGGGCTCTACTGGCCATCTTGCTGGCTGCCACAACCGGCAGCACCGTGGCACTCGCCGATGCAGGGCAGGCTCCTTCTTTCAGCAGCCTGGACAAGAATGGCGACGGCCTTCTTTCGTTCGCTGAAGTTGCTGATATTTCAAGAATTTCAGGCCGATTCAAAGCGGCCGACATCAACCAGGATGGCTACCTCGATCGAGCGGAATTCCTGAAAGAAACCGCCGCCGAAGCCACCAGCCCGCAGCGCAACCTGCAGGCTGCTTGGCGCCCTGCCGGGGATGCGCCTTCCTGCCAGCTTTGCAACACGTTGGCACGCCTCTTGCTGTAAGTATTCCTGCTTCGGTGGGGTCCGCGCAGGATCAGCGCGGCGGGGCTGCACCAGGGATAGGGCACCCGACGGAACATGGACGTTCGACCTACCGAGCTTCTGGAAAAGTCGGGTACACAAGGATGCGTCGAATGAAGGAAATGCTGTTCATCATGGTGGCCGTCCTGGTACCGCCGACGCTGACCTATCTTGGCATTGTCGGGGATTCCCACGCGCAGCGCCCGAAGCTGACCTGGGAAGTGCCCGCTCAAGAGGCCCCAGCACCTCGGCCGCTGCCGGCGAGCCAGACCAATATCGCAGCGGAGCGGCAATGCTGGCCGGACAACGCGTTTTAGGCGAGCCGGCCGAAAGCGGCTTGTTCGTCGTCAGGGCCGCGTATACAGTTACTCTCGCGTACAGTTAGATACACTTAAAAGCCTGTAAAAACACACCTCCATAAGACCTGCAACCGGCTCCGGCATCGCCGGGCCTGCAAGGGACACACGTGAACACTTTTGTCTGGCCGGTTCGTGTCTATTACGAAGACACGGACAGCGGCGGTATCGTCTACCATGCCAACTACCTGAAGTTCATGGAACGCGCCCGCACCGAGTGGCTGCGAGCGCTAGGCTTCGACCAAAGCCGCCTGAAGCAGGAACTCGGCATGATCTTCGTGGTCCGTTCCATTCAGATCGAATACGAAAAGCCGGCTCAATTCGACGACAGCCTCGAAGTTGTTACCCACGTCGCGGCACAGCGCCGGGCAAGTCTGCTATTCCATCAGCTTATCCAGCGCGTCGGGCCGGAGCCGACGGTCTTGATCCGCAGCGAGGTCAAGGTCGCCTGCCTCGATAGCCAAACGCTTAAACCAAGACCAATACCCGACCAGGTAAGAATGGAGTTAACGGATGTCGGTTGATCTCTCCCTCGCGCACCTGATCCTGCAGGCGAGCCCTGTCGTCAAGCTCGTCATGCTGATCCTGGTCGGTGCGTCGATTGCCTCGTGGGCGATCATTTTCAACAAGCGCAAGCTGCTCAAAGCGGCTGCCAACGGCGCCGAACAGTTCGAAGAGCGCTTCTGGTCAGGCGGCAACGTTGCTGAAATTTACGCCCAGGTAAATCGCACCGATGAATACAGCGGCGGCCTGGAACGTATCTTCCGGGCCGGCTTCCGCGAATTCTCACGGATGCGCAAACAGCAGGTGGCCTCCGAGGCTGTGGTCGAAGCGTCGCAGCGCGCCATGCGGGTAGCGCTGTCGCGCGAAATCGACGAACTGGAGGCGCAGCTGCCGTTCCTGGCCACCGTCGGCTCGACCAGTCCCTATATCGGCCTGTTCGGCACCGTCTGGGGCATCATGAATTCATTCCAGGCGCTGGGCCATATGCAGCAGGCAACGCTGGCTACCGTTGCCCCCGGCATCGCCGAAGCGCTGATCGCCACCGCCATCGGGCTGTTTGCAGCCATCCCGGCGGTCATCGCCTACAACCGCTACTCCAACCAGGCGGAGCGGCTGATGAGCCGCTACGAGATCTTCATGGAAGAGTTCACCAGCATCCTGCAGCGTAACGCACACAGCATCGTCGTCAGCGACGAGCGCTCGGCGAGCTGAGAGGCAGTCGCGATGGCCGGCCCGGTAACTCCATCCATCACCCGTCGCCGCGGGCGTCGTCCGATGTCCGAGATCAACGTGGTGCCTTACATCGACGTCATGCTGGTGCTGCTGGTGATCTTCATGGTCACCGCGCCGCTGCTGACCCAGGGCGTTGTGGTCGAGCTGCCGCAAGCCAGTGCCGCCCCTCTCGACAACAAGGACGTCGAGCCATTGATCGTCGGCATCAAGGCCGACGGCAGCTACCACCTGAGCATCGAGCGGGAGCGCGAAGTCAGCTTGCAGGAAATGCTGACCATGGTGGCCGCCGTCATGCGGCAGAAACCGCAGACACCGGTACTGGTCCGCGGTGATAAGAACGTTGCTTACGGCCGAGTCGTGGAAGCGATGGCCCAGCTGCAGCGGGCCGGCGTGCCTCAGGTCGGCCTGATGACCGAACCGGCAGCGGGGCGCTAAGCGATGCGGCGCGATACCGATACCCTCAAATCCTTCGGGCTATCGTTAGCACTACACGCGGCAGTGGTCGGCGCCTTCGCCGTCAGCCTGTCGCTGCCGAGCAAGCTGCGGGAGGTGCCGCCGCAAGACACTGATCAGCCGATTCAGGCTTTTGCCGTCGATAACGCCGCCGTGCAGCAGGAAATCGACCGGCAGCAGGCCAAGGAAGCGGCGGCGCGCGCCGCCGAAGAACAGCGCCAGCAGCAACTGGCCGAGCAAGAGCGGGCGGCCCGGATCGCCCGCGAGCAGGAAGAGCAGCGCCGCCTGGAAGCCATCCGCCAGCGCGAGGAGACGCAGCGGCAGCAGCGCGAAGAAGCAACCCGGCTGGAGCAACTCAAGCAGGAGCAGGCCCGTGAAGCCGAGCGCCTGAAAAAACTGCAGGCGGAACGCGCTGCCGAAGAAGCCAAACGCAAGGCCGAAGAGCAGGCACGGCTGGAGCGCGAACGCAAGACGGCCGAAGAAGCCGAGCGCAAGCGGCTAGCCGAAGAAAAGCGCAAAGCCGAGGAGGCGAAACGCAAGGAAGAAGAGCGTCGCAAGGCGGAGGAAGCCCAGAAGCGAGCCGAGGCGGAGCGGCGCAAGGCGGAAGAAGCGGCTCGCCAGGCGCAGATGGCCGCTGAGGAGCTGAACCGGCGAATCCGTGCCGCCATCCCCGGCTGGCAAAATGTGGTCAAGTCCCATGTGCACCGCTATTGGGCACTGCCGCCGGGCTCCTATACCGGCCGTGAAACCCTGGTGGAGATCCGCCTGGCACTTAACGGTAACGTACTGAGTGTACGCACGGTGCGCTCTAGCGGCGACGCCTCGTTCGACCGCCTTGCCGAAGCAACTATCCAGAAGGCAAGCCCACTCCCGATGCCCGGCGATGCCGAAGTCGCCAAGGCTTTCGCCAACCAGGGCGTCCAGTTCATCTTTAGACCGAGCCAATGATGTTGAAACAGTCCCCCACCCGCCTGTTCGCTTTATTGCTGCTGGCCGCCCTGACCCTGACCGGCCGTGCCGCAGCGCAGCCGATCACCATCGAGATCACCGGCGCCAGCGAAGCGGCAATCCCCATTGCCGTAGTACCGTTCCGGGTTGCCGGCAACAGCGCTCCACCATCGCAGGATGTCGCCGGCATCATCACCAACAACCTGCGCCGTAGCGGCCAGTTCGAGCCGATCGCCACCAGCGACATGCTGTCGCGGCCATCGCGGTTGGATGAAGTGCAGTTCCCGCAATGGCGGGCCCTCGGCGTCGACAATCTGGTGATCGGCAGCATCCAGCCGCTCGCCGGCGGCGATTACCAGCTCCGCTTCGAGCTACTGGATGTCTACAAGGGCAGCCGCCTGCTGGAAAAAACCTACCGGGTATCGGCCAACTCGCTGCGCGATCTCGGCCACAACATCAGCGACCTGATCTATCAGGCGATCACCGGCCAGCCGGGCGCCTTCAACACCAAGGTTCTGTATGTCACTGAGTTTAAGGAAGCCGGCAAGCGCAAATATCAGCTGATCCACGCCGACGCCGATGGCGAGCGGCCGCAGGCGCTGCTTACCTCGAACGAGCCGATCATGTCGCCGGCCTGGTCGGCCAACCGCCAGCAGGTCGCTTACGTTTCGTTCGAGGGCGGCCGGGCCGAAGTCTGGACCCAGCCGGTATATACCGCGCAGCGACCGGTGCCCCGGCGCAAGGTGGCCGCTTTCCCCGGCCTCAACAGCGCGCCGGCCTGGGCTCCGGATGGGCGGCGGCTGGCCTTGACCCTGTCTAAAGACGGCAACCCGGACATCTACGTGCTCGACCTGGACACCGGCCGGCTGACTCAGGTGACGCGCCACTGGTCCATCGATACGTCGCCAGTTTGGACGCCGGACGGGCGCTCCATCATTTTCATGTCGGAACGGGCCGGCGGTGCGCAGATTTATCGGGTACCGGCAAGCGGCGGCGAGGCGCAGCGGCTGACCTTCACTGGCCGTTACAACGCCGACCCGGCCATCTCGCCCGACGGCAAGCAGCTCGCCATGGTGCACCGCACCGAGCGCGGCGACCAGATCGCCGTGATGGACCTGGAAACCCAGCAGCTGCGCGTCCTGACCCAGGGTCCGCTGGATGGGGGCCCCAGCTTTGCGCCCAACGGCTCGATGCTGGTTTACGGCCGTGGCGGCGGCGGCCGCTTGGCAACTGTTTCCCTGTACGGGCGGGCGGATCAACCGCTGGCTTTGACCCACGGCGCCGCCCGCTCACCCGCGTGGTCACCACGCTAATTCTCTGTCATGCAATAACACACTAAGGAGTTCATCCGATGAATTTGATTCGACTTGTTGCCGCAGCCGCCATGCTCGCGCTTATCTCCGGCTGCGCCACTCAGCAGGGCGGCGTTGGCTCCGAGCCTGCCCCGGTGGAAGAGCGTGCGGCTACCGGCGTCGAAACTAACGCCGGCGCGCAGGCCGGCGGCGCCAGCGCGGCCGGTGGCTATACCAGCGCCGATCTGGACAACCCGGCGAGCCTGCTGTCGCAGCGGGTGATCTACTTCGCTTTTGACAGCAACGACATCAGCCCGGATGCAGCCGCTGTGCTGGAAGCCCACAGCCGCTACCTGGCAGCGCACCCGGAGGTGCGGGTGAGCGTCGAAGGTCATACGGACGAGCGCGGCTCGCAAGAGTATAATCTTGCGTTGGGCGAGCGGCGGGCCGAAGCGGTGAAGCGCGTTCTGCTGCTGAACGGCGCGCTGGCGAACCAGATCCAGAGCGTCAGCTTTGGCGAGGAAAAGCCGGCGATGGAAGGCAGCAACGAAGCAGCCTGGTCGCAGAATCGCCGCGCCGAGCTGGTTTATCAGCGCTAATCTGCTAACAAGTGATGGCACCTGGACGTGCCGCTCACCTATCGGGCGTGAGAACGCCTGACTTTGCGGACCTGAGCCGCACAGCACAACGAGCCGTAACCAGAAGGGATGCGCGGTTACGGCCTCGGCTGGGGGGCATTATGAAGACAACGCTGCAGCGTATTTACAAAACGACGACCACAGTAACGGCTGTCGGCCTGTTGCTCGCCGTCGTACCGCTGGCTGCCAATGGGCAGAAGCTGGACGACCGCGTTACCCGGATCGAGCGGCTGCTGGAGAGCGGCGCCCTGACCGACATGGCCAATCAGCAAGAGCAACTGCGCCGTGCCCTGCAGGACCTGCAAGGCGAAGTTGAGCTGATCCGGCGCGATCTCACCGAACTCAGGCAACGCCAGCACGATCTTTATTTGGACACCGATCGCCGGCTGCAGCAGCTAGAGGCCCGTTCGCCAGAGTCGTTGCCGGACCAGACTGCCCCCGGCGGCACTAATGCCACCTCGACATCGGGCCCCGCCGATGAGCTGGCCGAATATCAGAAAGCTTTCGCTTCCTTAAAGGCTGGCCGCTATGCCGAAGCGACTGCCGGGTTCCAGGCCTTCTTGCAGAATCATCCGCAAGGCGAGTACGCCGCCAACGCACTGTATTGGCTTGGCGAATCCCACTACGTCGTGCGCGACTTCCCGAACGCGCTTACCTACTTCCAGCGCGTCTTGAGCGAGCACCCGGCCAGCTCAAAGAGCCCCGATGCCCTGCTCAAAGTCGGTTTCGTCCACCATGAACAAGGCAATACTGCCGAAGCGCGCCGGCTACTGGAGAAAGTGAAGACGGAGTATCCGAACACCAGCGCCGCCGCTCTCGCCGAACAGCGTCTGCAGCGCCTGCCGGCACGTTGACGTTCTCGTCGACGCCCCGCGCCCGCTTTCGCAACAAGCGCGGGCGCACTATCTAAGGTTATTATCTCGCTGCAAAGCGAGGAGCCAGACCGATGAGTCACCGCAAAGCCGTCATCCTCCTCTCCGGTGGCCTCGATTCCACCACCGTATTGGCCATTGCCCGCGAACAAGGCTTTGCCTGCCATGCGCTCAGCTTTGACTATGGCCAGCGCCATAGCACCGAGCTGTCCGCCGCCATGAGCATCGCCCAGCAACTGGGCGCAGTGGAGCACAAGACCATCCGCATCGGCCTTGGAACGATTGGCGGCAGCGCCTTGACCGATGCTTCGCTGAAAATCCCGGAGACTCCCGGCGAAGGCATTCCCAATACCTACGTTCCGGCCCGCAACACCATGTTCCTTTCGCTGGCCCTGGGCTATGCCGAAGTCATCGGCAGCTTCGACATCTTCGCCGGTGTCACTGCCGTCGACTATTCCGGCTACCCTGACTGCCGCCCGGAGTTCATCGCCGCCTTCGAGCAGCTCGCCAATGTCGCCACCAAAGCCGCTATCGAAGGCGCGGGGCGGTTCCGCATCCATACTCCGCTTATCCAGATGAGCAAAGCGGAGATCATTCAGGCCGGTCACAGGCTGGGCATCGACTACGCCCAAACCGTCTCCTGCTATCAGGCCGACAATCGCCGCCGTGCCTGCGGCGTCTGTGACTCCTGCCGGCTGCGAGCCAAGGGCTTCGCCGAGGCCGGCCTGCCCGATCCGACCCTGTATCAGTCCGAAAATCCGGCGCCGGCTCAGTAAGTCGCTATTGCGCGTTTACGAACCGCCTTCGATCCGCTATCATTGTCGGCCTTCCACGATGGGCCGTTAGCTCAGTCGGTAGAGCAGAAGACTTTTAATCTTTTGGTCGTAGGTTCGAATCCTACACGGCCCACCATCTTCAAGCACCAAGCGCCTCCCTGACAGCTCTTCTGTTGCGCTGTCAGCTGCCCTGATCCATCCGATCGAGGGCACGCACCCGACGCGCCTCCTGCGCGTTGAAGCGCTGCTCGATCAAGGCATCGACAGCCGCCTGCTTATCGGCTTCGCTGAGACCGGCGGCAGTAACAATGTGGTCGCGCTCGCGCCGGTAGGCATCCAGCCGCTGCTGCCACTGACTACGTGCCTGATCGAGAGTGGCGAGACGGCCGGCAGCCACCGGCCCCAGCAACTCTTCTCGCATACGCAGAATCTCAGCCTCGCTGGCGTTAGCTTGGCGCAACTGTTCGGTCCGTTCTTGCAGAACGATGGCCGTACGGCTCTGCTCCCGTGCAGCGCGAATATCGTCCGGTAATTGCTGTTCCAGCAGGGCGAGTTGCTGCTGCCGCTGCCATTCCGGCAGATCCTGCCGCTTGCTGAGCGCCAGGCTCTCCATGACGAAGCGGTCCTCGGCTTCATCGCGGGCAAAGAAAGCATCTGCCAGCTCCGCTCCCAGGATCTGACGGCGTAGCGCGTAACGTTCTTCGAAAGCGGCACGCAAGCTTTCCGGGTCGCTCGCCAGGAGCCCTGTGGGCGGCGTCGGCAGGTCGCTCAAGACGCGGCGGTATTCGACATAGCGGTCGAACAGGGCCAGAGTCTGCGCGACCGCTGCCGCCGCCATCTCCCGCTCACGCAAGGCCAGCGCCAAGCGCGCCCGCAGGCCGGTAATATCGTCGCGGCCGAGCCCGGTAAGGAAGTACTCGAACAAGCGGCGCAGACCGCTAGCCGGGACTACATTGCCGGCGGCGTCGAGCAGCACCCCGCCATCGATGGCGGTGCCGTCATGAGGGGGTAAAGGCTGCTGGCCGCCAGGCGTGGCCGACGTCGTGCCGATCACTGCCGCTCTCTCGGCCACGGCCGGTGCGGCAACCGCTACCGGCCGTGGTTCCGGTTGAGACCGTTCCCGCCCAGCACTGGCGATGAGCAGCAAGCCCACCGCGCCTGCTGCCGCAGCCGCCAATAGCCAGTACTTGCCGGCTTTCTGCACAGCCAGCCTATAGGCCGAGGTTCTTCAAACGGTTGGCGTGCTGGCGGTAGAGCGAGACCGGGTCGGTGGCGAACGGCGCCGTCAGCCCCAGGAACTGATTGACCTCATCGAGGTGATTTTGCTGGTAGTCGCTGCGAATCACTTTGCCGAGATGGGTACTGCACTGCCCTACTAGGCCGTCGTTGGGCTCCGAGAAAACCAACGAGGTTGCTGCCAGCATCAAGTCGCTCGGGTCCAGCGCATTGGTAAGTTGCGCGGTACCACTCCAGGAGTAGTAGCGAACGCCGTTAACGATATGGGCCCCATCGCCGCAATCGCTCGGCACGCCCTGCGGGTGAGCAGCATTGAAGGCCAAGGCGCCGGTCGTGGTCAAAGAATTGAGGGCAGCCACGGTGTCTTGCTGATAGCCGCCGCCGGAGAGGAGGTCGATCAGTCCGGCGAGCGCGTCGGCAACGCTGACGATAAACAAGCGCCGCAGGCTGCCCTCCGGGGCGATTTCCTGCAGCAGATCGGCGACAGCCGAACCGCGGTTCACACCGCCGACACTGGTCGCCGAAGCCACCAGATCCGGCCGCACACTGGCGACGTAGCGGATCGTCGGCCCGCCATGGCTGTGCCCGATCAGGTGTACCCGGGCTTTGCCGCTAATTGCAATAATATCCTCAACCTGACGCAACAACTGCTCGCCACGGACCTCACTGCTGTTACCCGCCGCCACCTGGG
>DASULL010000212.1:0-8483 GCA_036278215.1 Gammaproteobacteria bacterium
CCGATCAGGCTTCGGTTCGGCCAGCGATTCCCAGGACGATCTGGACTCTAGGCTTCGTCAGCCTATTCACCGACATGGGTTCGGAGATCGTGCACAGCTTGTTGCCCGTGCTGCTTGCTAGCGGACTCGGCGCCAGCGCTCTCACGATAGGCCTGATCGAAGGCGGGGCGGAAGGGTTGGTGCTGGTCACCAAAGTATTTTCCGGCTACCTGAGCGATGCCTTCGGCCGGCGCAAGCCTCTGGTTCTGCTTGGCTATGGTCTGGCGGCGGCGGTTAAGCCGCTGTTCCCGCTGGCCGACTCGGTCGCTACTGTTACTGCGGCCCGACTGCTGGATCGGTTCGGCAAGGGTATCCGTGGAGCACCGCGCGACGCTCTGGTCAGCGACTTGGCGCCGCCGTCGATCCGCGGGGCCTGCTTTGGCTTACGGCAATCTATGGATACTGCCGGGGCGGTGCTGGGGCCGCTGCTTGCCGTCGGTCTGATGTGGCTGTTCGCCGATAATGTCAGAACCGTCCTCTGGTTTGCGGTGGCCCCAGGCGTGATCGCGGTGCTGCTGCTCCTGAAGATCCCCGAACCACAGGACCACATCCGGCATGCAACCCATTTGCCGCTTAGCAGCGAAGGGCTGGCGCGTTTGGGTTCGGCTTTCTGGCGGGTGGCGGTTGTGGGCGGGTTGGTTTCGCTGGCCCGCTTCAGTGAGGCCTTTCTGGTGCTGCGGGCGTCTGAGCGCGGCTTGCCGCTGACTTTTATTCCGCTGGTTCTGGTGGTGATGAGCATCGCCTATACCCTGTCGGCGTACCCCGCTGGCAAGCTGTCCGACCGGATTTCCCGCCGGCTGCTGCTGGCTCTCGGCATGGTCATGCTCGCCCTTGCCGACATTCTCTTAGCCCTGGCCGAGGGGTATGGCCGGCTGTTCAGCGGTATTGCCTTGTGGGGTTTGCATATGGGCCTGACCCAGGGGTTATTGGCGGCCGCGGTTGCCGACGTGGCTCCGGTAGCGTACCGGGGCACCGCCTTCGGCGTTTTCAACCTGGTTTCCGGCGTTGGCCTGTTGCTTGCCAGCAGCTTGGCCGGCTGGCTCTGGGATCAACAGGGGGCAGCAGCGGCCTTCTGGGCCGGCGTGCTGTTGGCGCTGCTGGCCGCAGCTTCGATGACGGCGCTGCCGCGCAACCGACCCGCCGGCCAGCCAGTCTCCCGCGCTTGAACGGTGGCTGCCCGCCGCAACCTCATCTGCTGACGAGTTCCAGCAGCAGGTCAGGAGGCAGGCATGTGGATCAGGCGAGGGCTGTTCAATTTGTTGCTGGTAGGCGGATTTGTCGCTATGCCAGCATTCGCGCAGCAGGTAATCAACGACCATCAGGCACCGCCGCCGGGAGCTGAGAGCGCACGCCCAAAGCCCAGTATTAACCCGGCCACGGTGCGGCAGGTGCAGCAGGCGCTGAGCCGGCTCGGCTACGACGTCGGCGCAGTGGATGGCCGCTGGAGTGAGCAGACTTCGGCGGCGGTGCGCAACTTTCAGCAGGGGCAAGGCCTGGAGCCGAGTGGACAACTCGATACTCGCACGCTGGGGGCGTTGGGGTTAGGCAGCGACAATCTGCAACAGGCGCGGCCGGGCGGTTCCTGACGGCCGTTGCGGCGGCAGCGATTCATCCATCTCGCCGTTCCGGCGATGACGCTGTACAGTCGGCAGGGCGTTGGTTGGCAGCACGGCGGCGAGCGCCGCTTGTTCTGCCTGCCGGAATATTTTCTTGAGAGGAGTTTGATGGCGATGCCGCATATCATCGAGGAACGGTCCAATGGCGTGCTGACACTGCGGATGCAGCGGCCGGATAAAAAGAACGCCTTGACCGTGGCCATGTACGATCAGATGCGCGCAGCGGTGGAGGCGGCGAACAACGATGCCGAAGTGGGGGCGATCGTGGTTACCGGTACCGCCGATTGCTTTACTGCCGGCAACGACCTGCTGGATTTCCAGCAGCGGGCGACGGCGGCCAACCCGCCGCCCAGCTCGGGCCTGCGGATGATCGAGACGCTAATGGCTTGTGACACCCCGATAGTGGCTGCTGTCAACGGCTTGGCCATCGGCATCGGCACCACCATGCTGTTGCACTGCGACTTCGTCTACGCCGGCCGCTCCGCCGTGTTCCGCACCCCGTTTGTCGATCTCGGGCTGTGTCCGGAGGCGGCTTCGTCGCTGCTGCTGCCGCTGGTTGCCGGTCCTCGCCGCGCCGCTGAAATGCTGCTGGCCGGGGACAGCATGAAGGCCGATGAGGCGTTGGCCTGCGGCTTGGTCAGCCGGGTGTTCGACGATGCGGAGACGCTGCCGCGTGCGCTGGCTCAGGCCGAGCGGCTGGCGCAAAAGCCGCGGGAGTCGGTGCGGCTGAGCAAGCGACTGATGCGACGCTTTTGGGCGGCGGCGGCGGCCGAAACCCTGGACTACGAGCGCGACCAGTTCGCGACCCGGTTGAAATCCGAGGATGCGCAGGCAGCGCTAGCCTCATTCTTCGCCCGCAGCGCCCGCTGATAATCAGCTAGGCTGGACAAGCACGGCCGCCCAGGTTCATTCTCAAGTAGCGGGCTCGGCAGGTGTTCCCTGCCGGGGCCGCCGCTAAAGCTAATAAAAAACAAAATAATTCCAAGGCCTGGCCGCATAGCGAGCGGCCGACCAGGGCCGGCGGAGGGAGGAGAGAACCATGTCTGGACGGAAGCTTGCGCTCGCCCTGGCAACAGCGGCGGCGTTTACTTTCAGCTGTGCCGTAGCAGCTCAGAAGAATGCCGTAAAACTGCCGACTACTATCGCCTGGAGCGCCTATGACGTCGGCTCCGCCGGCTACACCCAGGCCGTGGCTATCGGCAACGCCTTCAAAAACAAATACGGCGTCAACCTGCGGGTCATTCCGGGTAAGAACGATATTTCCCGCAACCTGGTTCTGCGGGAGGGCAAGGTGCAGTTCTCGGCGACTGGCGTCGGCGGCGCTTACCTCGCTCAGGAAGGCGTATTCGAGTTCGGTGCCAGAAGCTGGGGTCCGCAGCCAATACGGGCGCTGCTGCTGAACAAGGCGGATCAGGCCCTATCGGTGGTGGCAGCCGGCGATGTCGGTATCAAGACCGTTGCCGATCTCAAAGGCAAGCGGGTCGCCTGGGTGATCGGATCGCCGTCGCTCAACCAAAACATCACTGCGCTGCTGGCCTTTTCCGGCCTGACCTGGGATGACGTCAAAAAGGTCGAATTCGGCGGTTTCGGTGCCTCGATGGACGGCATCATGAATAACCAGGTAGACGTCGCTTTTGCCAGCTCGGTCACCGCCAAGCTGTACCAGATCGCTTCGTCACCGCGCGGACTGGTGCACCCGATCGTGCCGCACGACGACAAGCAGGGCTGGCAGCGGTTGCAGGAGCACGCCCCGTTCTTCGTGCCGGTCATGGCGATCGAAGGGGCCAATATGTCCAAAGACAAGCCGGTCGAAACGGCAGCCTATCCTTACCCGATTCTGATCGCCTACCAGAACCAGGACGCCGACTTGGTCTACAACATGACCAAGGCGATGGTCGAGTCGCTGGACGATTACAAGGACGGTGCTCCGGGGGCCGGCGGTTGGGCCCTGGATCGCCAAGTGCTGGAATGGGTGGTGCCTTGGCACGATGGCGCCATTCGCTACTTCCAGGAAGTCGGAGTCTGGACACCGGCACACCAAGCGCATAACGACGCCCTGCTGAAGCGCCAACAGGTGCTGGCGGCTGCCTGGGAGAGTGTGGTCAAGCAGAACATCGGCGACGAGGCGGCTTTCGCCAAGGCCTGGATGCAGGCCCGCGCCGATGCGCTCAAGCAGGCCGGCTTGGCCGTGGTGGTCACCGACTGGTAGGCAGCGGTGTCGGAATCTGCTCCCGTGGCGGGCGCTTGGCGGCGCTGGCTGCGGGAGCAGCATTTTGCCGGGGCGACTTGCACCGGCGCGGTGGGTGAAACGACCATGACCAAACTCATCTCCAAGCACCCCACCGGCGCGCAGTCGGTGGATGAAGAAGGTGCCGTTGCTCGCTATCGCCAACTGCCGCCGCTGTGGAGCGCGCTGGTTATCCTGTTTGGCGCGGCAAGCATGCTGCTTGCTCTCAATCAACTGCTCAATCTCGGCCTGTTCGTCGGCCGCGTCATTCTCGATAACACGTACATGTATCTGCTAGCCGGCTTGCTGGTCAGCGTGGTGTTTCTGGTATTCCCGGCACATAAGCGCGCACCACGCGAGCGAGTTCCGTGGTACGACGGACTGCTGTTTCTGGCGACCGCTGCGGTGTTTTTTTATTTCGCCCGCAGTGGCCACCGCATCATCGAGGAAGGTTGGGAGTTCGCTGCGCCGGTCGAGGCGGTATGGATCAGCTACCTCGGCTGGGCGCTGGTGCTGGAGGTGATCCGCCGTACCGGCGGATTGATTCTGTTCTTCGTGGTGCTGTTTTTTTCGTTTTACCCGGTCGTCGCCGACAAGATGCCGGGGCCGATCGCCGGCTTTCCGCAGGATCTGGTGACTACCGCTGCCTACCATTTCGCCAGCACGGAAAGCGTCATGGGCATTCCGTTTCGCGCTTTCGCCGAGTTGGTGATCGGTTTCATTCTGTTCGGCGCGGCGCTGCAATACACCGGCGCCGGCCCGTTCTTCAATAACCTGGCATTTGCGTTATTCGGTGCAGTGCGTGGTGGACCGGCCAAGGTGGCCATTTTCGCCAGCGGACTGATGGGCTCGGTCAGCGGCAGCGTGGTGTCGAACGTGCTGACTACCGGTGTGGTTACCATCCCGGCGATGAAGCGTACCGGGATGCGAGCGTCGTATGCCGGCGCAGTCGAAGCCTGCGCCTCCACAGGCGGGGTGCTGATGCCGCCGGTGATGGGCGCCACCGCTTTCGTGATGGCCTCGTTCCTCGGGGTGCCGTACCTGCATGTGGCGGCAGCCGCGGTAGTGCCATCGGTGCTGTTCTACTTCGCCCTGTTCATGCAGATCGATGCACATGCGGCGCGTCATAGTATCCGCGGCCTGCCGCGCGAGGAGTTGCCCAGCATCCGCCAGACTTTCAAGGATGGCTGGTACTACCTGTTCGCCTTCGCCGTGCTGATCTACATGCTGGTGGCGCTGCAGCAGGAGGCACTGGCGCCGTTTTACGCCACAGCGGCGCTGCTGCTGATCAACCAGTTTTCGGGCAGGTACCGCCTGAGCTGGGCTGGCCTCTTGCGCCTGCTGCGGGGGATTACCGCTTCGCTAGC
The DNA here is from genome assembly GCA_036278215.1 of Gammaproteobacteria bacterium. Taxonomy (GTDB): domain Bacteria; phylum Pseudomonadota; class Gammaproteobacteria; order Nitrococcales; family AK92; genus JAAYIK01. Next base: position 5,250 of record DASULL010000212.1, read on the forward strand.
CGAGCTTGCCGGCCTGCTTGCTGGCGTCGGGCTGATCGTCGGGGCGTTCTCGATTACCGGACTGGCCGGTACGCTGGCCAACGATTTGGTGTTTCTGGCGGGCGATGCGCCATTGATCCTGCTGATCATGGGAGCGATTACCAGCTTCATCTTCGGCATGGGCATGACGATCACCGCCTGCTACATCTTCCTGGTCATCGTGCTGGCACCGCCGCTGGTTGCGGCTGGTTTCCATCCGACCGCGGTACATCTGTTCATGCTGTATTTCGGCATGGTGTCGTTCATCACGCCGCCGGTGGCCATTGGTGCCTTTACTGCGGCGGGCGTCGCCGGCGCCAGCCCGATGCGGGTGGCGGTGGAAGCATCGCGGCTGGGAATCGTCATGTACGTCGTGCCGTTCTTTTTCGTCTACAACCCAGCGCTGATCCTGCAAGGGGAGTGGCTGGAGATCCTGCTGGTGGTGGGGACAGCGATAGCCGGGGTTGGCCTGATTGCCGCTGCTTTGCAGGGGTATCTGGTGGGAGCGGGGGCGCTGGGCGGCGGTTTCGCCGGCTGGTTGGCGAGGCTGCTGCTGTTGGCCGGCGGGCTGCTGCTGGCAATGCCGGGAGGGATCAAGAGCGTGCTCGTGGCGGTGGCGGTCAGCGCGCCGGGAGTGCTGATTCCGCTGCTGCGTAACCGGCGGCGGTTGCAAACCCTTCCAGCCCGGCAGTCGGCCTCTCTCCCGCGGGCGGAAGAGGAAGCCTGAAGCCTTTCCAAGAATAGCTCGATACCAGCTCCGCTCGCGTCCTCTGTAGCCGGGGAGGCGAGCGGAACCAGGTTTCTCCTTACGGCTGGTGCGGCCGCTTCTTGCGCTGAGGCGGCTTGCGCTCGCCAGCCGGGCGCTCCGAGCGCGGACGCTCGGAGCGCGATTCCCGCGGTGGGCGGCGGCCGGCGCCGGCGCCGGCGCCTTCACCAACCGGCCGGAGCTCAAGCTGACGGCCGCAGACACGGGCCTTCTTCAGCAGATGCATCACTTCCTTGGGCATGCCGGTGGGCAGGTCGACCAGGGAGAAATCGTCGAAGATCTCGATGTGGCCAATGTAACGGCTGTCCAGCTCGGCTTCGTTGGCGATGGCGCCGACGATATTGCCAGGCTTGACACCATGCTGATGGCCGACTTCCAGGCGGAAACGCTCCATCGCAATGTCTGGGAAGTCGCGCAGCGGTAGAGGGCCCTCGCTCGGCAAGCGCTTTTCCGGGCGCGCGCGTGGCGCACGTTCGGCAAATCCGGCGCGCTCAGAGCGTTCGGGACGCGGTGCCCGCTCGGCCCGCGGCTCCCGTTCGGGCCGGGGTTCGCGCTCAGGCAGCAGGAACGGCTCTTCACCCTGAGCGAAGCGGGCCAGCGCGGCGGCGATGCGACGTGGGTCGACATCGTGCTCCTGCTCGTACTCAGCGACCAGGCGCTCGTACAGCTCCAGGTCGTTGCCGGCGAGTATGTCGCTGATCCGTTGCTTGAAGCGGGCGACGCGCTGCTGATTGACATCGCTCGCCGTCGGCATCTGCATCGGCTCGATCGGCTGGCGGGTAGCGCGCTCGATGGTCCGCAGCATCCGCTCCTCACGCGGGGCGATGAACAGAATGGCTTCCCCGCTGCGGCCGGCGCGGCCGGTGCGGCCAATCCGGTGCACGTAGGCTTCCGGATCGTAGGGGATGTCGTAATTGATAACGTGGCTGACCCGCTCGACGTCCAGGCCGCGGGCGGCGACATCAGTGGCGATCACCAGATCGAGCTGGCCGTTCTTGAGCCGCTCGACGATGCGCTCGCGTTGGTTCTGCGGCACGTCGCCATTCAACGCCTCGCAGTTATAGCCGCGCGCTGCCAGCCGCTCGGCCAGCTCCTGGGTAGCGGTCTTGGTACGGACGAAGATCAGCACCGCATCGAACGATTCCACTTCCAGCAGCCGGGTCAGGGCATCCAGTTTGTGCAGGCCGCTAACGCGCCAGTAGCGCTGGCGGATGGTGGCGGCAGTGGTCGTGGTCGCGGCGATGCGGACTTCGATCGGATCTTTCAGATGCTTGTGGGCGACCCGGCGGATCACTTCTGGCATGGTGGCCGAGAACAGCGCTACCTGGCGCTCCGGCGGGGTCTGCTCCAGGACCCACTCGACATCGTCGATGAAGCCCATGCGCAGCATCTCGTCGGCTTCGTCCAGCACTATGGCTCTGAGGGTATCGAGCTTGAGGGTGCCACGGCGCATGTGGTCCATCACCCGCCCCGGCGTTCCCACCACTACCTGCGCGCCGCGGCGCAGTGCGCGCAGCTGGATGCCGTAGTCCTGGCCGCCGTACAGCGGCAGGACGCGGAAACCAGGCAGGAAGCGGGCATAGGTCTGGAAGGCTTCGGCCACCTGAATGGCGAGCTCCCGGGTCGGTGCCAGCACCAGCAGCTGGGTGTTGTTGCTGTCGACATCGACCCTGGAGAGCAGCGGCAGAGCGAAGGCGGCAGTCTTGCCGGTACCGGTCTGGGCTTGGCCGAGCAGGTCCTGGCCTTGCAGCAGCGGCGGAATGCTTTGCGCCTGGATCGGGGTTGGCGCTTCATAGCCGGCCTGTTCCAGAGCGCGGAGGATAGGCTCAGCAAAGCCGAGGGCTTGAAAACTATCGGGCAGAGGCGAGAGGGACATCGGTAAGAGACACCTGCAGTCGTGCAATAGAGCGGGTCGCCGGAGCGGATTTGCAGAATCCGGCGAGCGCGCGAGTGTAGCAGGATGCGTGTCGGGTTGGCGCAATTGTCACGGCCAAGCCGCGCATTCGCGAACAGAGCACGCTCCAGGCGGAGAAATAGGTCGCCTGACGGGCTATTTCACCTGATGGGAGGTAATTCCTGGCGGCAGTTTTCAGCCAAGCTCGGTTCGAGCGGCCAGGCCCGGTGCCGGCAGCGCCTGGCGGAAAGCAAGGTAGTGCTCCAGTACTACCGCCGGCGCTTCGATCTGCGGGTAGTGGCCGATGGGTTCCAGCAGGATGGTGTCGGGGTTGGGTACCAGCTCGCGGTAACGGGCCAGCATGTGCGCACCTGAAACCGGATCAGCGCCGCCGTCGATCAGGCGCAGCGGTATGCCGGGCTGTTGCAGCGCGCCGACCCAGCGTTCCCGATACCGGCGGCGGTCGCTGATGTAGTGGATCAACCGATGCATTACTGCCGGTCCATTATTGTGCTCGATCAGTTGCCAGAACTGGTCGAGTTCGGCCTCGCTGGGC
>DASULL010000213.1:0-8845 GCA_036278215.1 Gammaproteobacteria bacterium
GCTTGCGCCCTCGGTGTACCTGGGCGTCATTCCTCTGCTGCAAACTAATGACGGCCGCCTCAGCCTGATCGGCCCCGGCCGGACGGTGGACTACCTGGTAAAGATGCGCCGGCTGCCACACGAGCTCAGCCTGGAGAGTCAGCTCGCTCGCGGCGTGGTCCAGCTTGCCGAGATCGACCGGGCCGCCGGCCAGTTGATGGACTTTTACCTGCGGGCTCCGGCCGCCGGCTTCATCGATACCACCGAACTGTACGCTTGGCTCGCCGTGGCGCCGGCGGAACTGGATCAACTGCTCCAGGCTCCCCCGAATGCCAGCGAGCCGTTGCGCAATGCCCTGCTGCAGTGGCTCAGGCAACGGCAGAGTTTGCTCGAGCAGCGCCCCTTGCGGGAGGTCCATGGCGACCTGCGGCCTCAGCATATTTACCTGGGACCGACGCCGCTCTTCATCGACCGTCTGGAATTCAACCGGGACTTGCGCTTGCTCGATCCTGTGGAAGAACTGGCCTTCCTCGCCCTGGAGTGCGAGCGCCTCGGCGGCGCCTGGGTAGGAGAGCGGTTTCTGACGCTATATGCGCAGCTGAGCGGCGACCCACCGCCGCCGAGCTTGGTAGCTTTCTACAAAGCTCGGCGCGCCCTGCTCTGGGCCCTGCTGAGTGCCCGCCACCTCGCTCGCGGCGGCCCGGCCCGCTGGGCCGATCGCGCTCGACTTTATCTGCAGCTGGGAAGCGCGGCGCTGGCTGGTTGATGCGCGCCAGGGCAACAGCCTGGGATCAATGCTTCCTCGCTGCCGAGCGTCTTTGAACGCCCGCCACTCCGCCCCATGTTGAAGATGATCACCGCACCTCTGCATGGAGAATCACCGGGCCCTGTTGCTCCCGCGTGTGGCGTGCTTTGCGCCGCCGGTTTCGGCTGCTACGTCCCGGCCCCCTTTTGAGGCGATGCCCATGACGGACCTGGATCGACGCAGCTTTCTCAAATCGCTCGGCGTGGCCTCGGGTGCCACTACACTTGCGCCAATGGTCCCGCTCTGGGCGCAGCAGCAGGACATCGGCACCGCTGCCACGGAAACCCCCACCCAGCCCGGCGGCACGCCACCGGGGGTTGCAACCAAGGAAGCGCCCGGCACCGCTCAGGCCTATGTCTTTTTCAAGCCCGAAGAGGCGCGCTTCATCGAAGCGGCGGTAGCACGGCTAATTCCTACCGATGACAACGGCCCCGGCGCCACCGAAGCCGGGGTGGCCAACTATCTGGACAAACAGCTGGCCGGCGCCTGGGGTGCTGGCGAGCGGCTGTACCGCAGCGGGCCCTGGCATGCCGGCCTTCCTACCCAGGGCTATCAGCTGCCCTTTACTCCAGCCGAGCTGTTCCGCAACGGCTTGCGGGCTATCGAAAACGATCTGCGAGAAAACGCCAAAACCTCCTTTACCGAGCTCTCCGCCGAACAGCAGGACGATTATCTGCGGCTACTCGAGGCCGGCAAGAAAGACCTCGACGGTATTCCGTCCGCTGTCTTCTTCGCTTCGCTCTGGCAAATGACCCTGGAAGGCTTCTTCGGCGATCCGGTCTACGGCGGCAACAAAGGCATGGTGTCGTGGGAGTTGATCGGCTTCCCGGGCGCCTACGCCAACTACTATCACCTGGTGGATCAGCATGGAATCAAGTTCAACCGTAAGCCCATGAGCCTGGCGGAAACCGCCCAGGGCCAGATCCTGGTCCACCCTGATATTCCAGCCTATCAAGGCGCCAAGGAGAGACGCTGATGGCGCAACGTCTACCGGAAACGGACGCCGTGCTGCTCGGCGTCGGCCTGGTCGGCAGCATTCTCGGGCGGGAGCTGACCCGGGCTGGCCTTAAAGTGGTCGGCCTGGAGCGCGGCGAGCCTCGCTTCACCGTGCCGGACTTCCAAGGCCCTCAGATCCACGACGAGCTCCGCTATGCGGTCCGCAAGGCGATGATGCAGGACAACGCGAAAGAGACCGTCACCTTCCGCAACAACGCCAAACAGCAGGCACTGCCCATCCGCCGCTGGGGCTCGTTCTTGCCAGGGACCGGGCTCGGCGGGGCGGCGGTGCACTGGAACGGCCAGACCTTCCGCTTCCAGGACACCGACTTCCGGATGCGCAGCCACACCACCGAGCGCTACGGCAAGGACTTCATCCCGCCCGAGCTCTCCATCCAGGACTGGGGCGTGACGGCGGCGGACATGGAACTGTACTACGACCGCTTCGAGTACCTGCTGGGGGTAAGCGGTCAGGCCGGTAACATCAAGGGCGAGAAGATCCCCGGCGGCAACCCGTTCGAGGATCCACGCTCGCGCGGCTACCCTACCCCGCCGATGAAGGAGCCCTACGGCTCGGCGCTGTTCCGCAAGGCGGCCGGCGAACTTGGCTACCACCCGTTCCCGCAGCCGTCGGCCAATCTCAGCCAGCCCTACAAAAATCCGGAAGGCGTGCAGCTGCAGACCTGCATGTTCTGCGGCTTCTGCGAGCGCTTCGGCTGCGAGCACTACGCCAAGGCCTCGCCGCAGACCACCTTGCTGCCGGTGCTGTTGAAGGATCCGAACTTCACGCTGCGTACCGGCAGCCAGGTTCTGAAGATCAACCTGGACAAGACCGGCAAGCAAGCGACCGGCGTGACCTACATGGACGCGGCCGGCCGCGAGTTCGAGCAGCCGGCCAAGTTGGTGATCGTCGGCCTGTTTGCCTTCAACAATGTGCGGATGTTGCTGCTGTCGGGCATAGGCACGCCGTACGATCCGGCCAGCGGCAAGGGCGTGGTCGGGCGCAACTATGCCTATCAGACCACCAGCGTGGTCAACGTGTTCTACGACGAATCGGTCAACATCAACCCGTTCATGCGTTCCGGCGCAAACGGCACGCTGATCGCCGATTTCGTCAGCGACAACTTCGACCATGGGGCGCTGGGCTTTCTGGGCGGAGCGTTCATCGGCGAGATCACCTCGCACGGCCGACCTATCGAGTCGCACCCGGTGCCGCCCGGCACGCCAGCCTGGGGCTCGGCCTGGAAGAAAGCCGTGATTCAGCACTACAACCACACGGCGTCCTTGCTCATTCACGGCAGCTCCGTTGCCTCGCCCGGCAACTATCTGGATCTGGACCCGACCTACAAGGACGCCTGGGGCCTGCCGCTGCTGCGGATGACCTTCGACTTCCCCGACAACGACCTGAAGATGTCGGCCTATCTCACCGACAAGGCGCTGGAAATCGGCAAGGCGATGGGCGGCAAGATCGTCGCGGGGACGCCGCGCAAGGGGCCGTACAACGTCACCCAGTACCAGACCACCCACAACACCGGCGGCACGGTGATGGGCGCGGACCCGTCCACCAGCGTGGTCAACCCGTTTCTGCAGAGTTGGGACGTCCCGAATCTGTTCGTCATCGGCGCCTCCAACTTCCCGCAGAACGCTTCCTACAACCCGACCGATACCGTGGGCGCGCTGGCCTACCGGGCGGCGGATGCCATCGTCAGCCGCTATCTGAAGCAACCCGGCCCTCTGATGCAGGCATGACAGGTGGTGCGAGCATGAACAGCAAACGCTGGGGCAAGATCGGTCTTCTGGGAAGCGTGCTGGCGCTGGCACTGTCCGGCGTCGCGAACGGCCAGCCGGCTCCCGAGCAGGCCCGGGCGCTGGGCGAGCAGATCGCCATCAAGGGCACGGCCGCCGGCGCCGCGCCCTGCGCCAGCTGCCACGGCGCGCAGGGCGAAGGCGCGGCCGCCGGCGGATTCCCGCGCCTTGCCGGCCAGCCGATGCAGTACCTGGCCAAGCAGTTGGCAAACTACACCGACGGCAGCCGCAACAATCCGGTGATGGGCCCGATCGCCAAGCAGCTGACGGCGGACGAGCGGCAGGCGACAGCGACCTACTATGCGTCGCTGTCTGCCCCGGCCGGCCAGCCGGCAGAGGCAGCGGCGCCGGAACTGCTGCAGCGGGGCGAGCTACTGGCCAACCGGGGCGACAACGAGCGGCAGGTCCAGGCCTGCGCTAACTGTCACGGTCCCGGCGGCGCCGGCGAACCGCCGACCTTCCCGTATCTGGCCGGCCAGCATGCGAGCTACACGGTCAACGCGCTGACCGAGTGGCAGAACGGCAACCGTAATAACGACGCCAGCCAGCAGATGCCGAGCATTGCCAAGAATCTGAGCAAGGACGACGCGGCGGCAGTGGCGGCCTACTTCGCCCGGCAACCGCCACCTGCACCCAAGCATTGAGCGCTAATCGGCAACTTTCTTCTTGAGAAGCCTCCGACGGAGCGCCATGAACTGGCGGTTCGAGGCCGTGCCGGCTTCGGCGCCCACAGGAAGGGGGACGCTCTCATGCGCGCCATGGTGATTTCACGCTTCGGCGGCCCGGAAGTGTTTGCAGTACGCGATGTCGGCCAGCCGCGCTGCGGCGCGAGCGAGGTGCTGGTCCGGGTCGTCTGCTCCGGCACTAATCCGGTCGAAGCGAAGCTGCGGCAGGACGGCAGCTGGGCTGGCCTGACACCGCCGCTGGTGCTCGGCTACGACGTTTCAGGCGTGGTCGAGGCGGTCGGAGAAGATGTCTCGGAGTTCAAGCCGGGCGATCAGGTCTATTACACGCCGGAGATCTTCGGCAATCTGCTGGGCAGCTACGCCGAATACAATGTCGCACCAGCCCGGATCATAGCGCCCAAACCGCGCAACCTGTCGCACGAGCAAGCTGCCGCCGTCCCGCTCGCCGGCGGCACGGCCTGGGAAGCCATCGTCCGTCGCCTGCGGGTGCGACCGGGAGAAACCGTGCTGATCCACGGCGGCGCCGGGGGTGTCGGTTCGTTCGCAGTCCAGATCGCCAAAGCCGCCGGAGCGCGGGTCCTGGCGAGCGCTGGCACGGGCAACCAGGACGTTCTGCGCCAGCTCGGCGCTGACGTAGCCATCGACTACAGCAAAGAAGATCCGATCGATGCCGCACTGCGGGCAACCGAACAGGCCGGGGTGGACGCCGTCTTCAGCACTGTCGCCGGCACCGCCATCGGTGACAGCATCTCCGCAGCCAAACCGTTTGGCCGCTTGGCAACCGTGCTTGCGCCGGGCGGTGACCTCAGTGGCCTGTATCCTAAGAACCTCACGCTGTACGGGATCTTCCTGACCCGCGAGAGCGAACGCTTGCACGAGATGACTCGTTTGATCGAGCAAGGCGGCATGCAGCCGCTGGTAGAGAGGGTGCTGCCGCTGGAACAAGTCCGGCAGGCGCACGAGCGCCTGGATTCGGGGCATGGCACCGGCAAGATCGTCCTACGTGTGAGCGAAGGCTAACGCTCGCTGCCATCGATCAAGCGGCTGATAACGCACCGGGCTGCCGCTACGAGTGGCGGGCGATCGCCCCCACAACAAGCAGGCACACCGACATTGAGGGCTGCGCATGGCGAACCTCAACCCTGCTTCCCCCAGCCTGCCCCGGCGACAGCTACCGGACAACGCCGCCATCGCCGATGCGCTGGAGCGGATCGCCACCCTGCTCGAGCAGCAGCAGGCCAATCCATACCGAGTCCAGGCCTATCGCACCGCGGCCGGCAACATTCGCCTCGAGCCGGAGTCGCTGGCCGAGCAGGGTCTGGCCGAAGGCACCGACGCCTTGGAGCGGATACCCGGTATCGGCCCCCGGATCGCCCGCCATATCGACAATCTGATACATACCGGCCGCATACCGCTGCTGGAGCAGCTGCAGGGTGAAGCCAACCCGGAGCGCTTGCTGACTTCCGTGCCCGGCATAGGAGTGCGTTCGGCACGGGAGATTCATAGTCGGCTGGGAATCTCCTCTCTGGAGGAACTGGAGCTGGCCGCCCATGATGGCCGCCTGCGGCAGATCCCAGGGTTCGGCCCGCGCCGGATCGCCGGCCTGCGCCACACGCTGGGCAATATGCTCAGCCGTCGCTCGCGCGCACGGGCTTACATGGACGCCCACCATCGCCCGCCGGTGGCGCTGCTGCTGGAGGTCGATGCCGACTACCGTGCTCAGGCCGCTGCCGGCCGGTTGCCGCAAATCGCCCCGCGCCGCTTCAACCCCAACCGACAAGCCTGGCTGCCGGTGCTGCATACCGAGCGGCAGGACTGGAGCTTTACCGCGCTCTACTCCAACACGGCCCGCGCCCACCGCAGCGGCCGGACTCGCGACTGGGTGGTCGTTTTCTATGAGCACGATGACATTTCCGATCAGGCCACTATCGTCACTGCGGTATCGGGCTCGCTGCGGGGCCGTCGGGTAGTCCGGGGCCGAGAAGTCGAATGCCTGGATTATTATGGCCTGCTGCCCGGCAGCGCCGAACCGGCAGCGACCCAGCCGCCGACAGCACCGGGCCGACACTGACCATCCAATCAGGCACTGTGGGAATTATGCGGATTACGGAACAATAAGGGCCGCTCCGCCTCAGGCCGTTCGATCGCCGCCTGGACATAAGCATGGTGCGGCGACTTGCTGCAGGCCGGATCGGCGTTGGCGGCATCACCAGTCAGCAAATAAGCCTGGCAGCGGCAACCGCCGAAGTCGCGCGCGCGCTCGGGGCAGCTGCGGCAAGGCTCGCGCATCCAGTCGTAGCCGCGAAAACGGTTGAACAGCGGTGAGTCGCGCCAAATCGTAGCCAGCGATTGGCTGCGCACGCTGGGGAAGTCCAGGCCGGGGAGCTCGCGGGCGGAGTGGCAGGGCAGTGCGACGCCATCCGGCGTTACCGCCAGGAAGGTGCTGCCCCAGCCGTTGACGCAGGCCTTGGGCCGGCCGTCGAAGTAGTCCGGCACCACATAGTAAATCTGCATGCGCCCCTGCAGGCGCTGCCGCTGCTCGTTAGTAATCCGCTCGGCGCGCGCGACCTGCTCCGGGGTCGGCAGGAGCTGCCCGCGGTTGCGCAAGGCCCAGCCGTGGTACTGGGTGTTGGCCAGCTCCACGTAATCGGCGCCCAGCTCCTCCGCCAGGGCAAGCATGGCCGGAATCTGGTCGATGTTGCTGCGGTACAGCACGAAGCACAGCACCATGGGGTAGCCATGGGCCTTGATCCGCCGGGCCATGGCCAGCTTGTGCTCGAACACGGCAGTGCCGGCCATGAAATCATTGAGCTCGCGGCTGGCGGCTTGAAAGCTCAGCTGAATATGGTCCAATCCGGCCTGGCGTAGCCGGCCCAGGCGGGCATCGTCCAGTCCGGCGCCGGAGGTGATCAGGTTGCTGTAGTAACCGAGCCGACGGGCCTCGGCGATCAGCTCTTCCAGATCGCGGCGGGCCAGCGGCTCGCCGCCGGAAAACCCAAGCTGCACGGCGCCAAGCTCACGCGCCTCGCGCAGCACCCGCAGCCAGCCAGCGGTATCCAGTTCGTCGCGGCGACGGATCAGGTCCAGTGGGTTGGAGCAATATGGACATTGCAGCGGGCAGGCGTGAGTCAGTTCCGCCAGCAGCCACAACGGTGGCGGGATCTCAGCGGATGCGTAGCCAGCCTTGGTCACGAGCCATCTCCATGAACTCGAACACGTCCGCCTCCAGCTCGGCCCCAGGATAATCTCCCTGTAGATCGGTCAGCAGCTCCGCCAGCGGCCGGCCGTCACAGCGCTTCAGCACTTCGGTGGCGGACTCGTTCAAGGTCACCATGCCCTCCGGATAAAGCAGCACGTGCGCCTGTTGCGCCGGCTCCCATTGCAGCCGAAACCCCGGCGTCAGTTCCACTCGCGAGGCGGGAGTCAGCGGTGGTCTCTCCATCAGTCGCTCTCCACGTTGCCATACGGCGGCATGCCCACCACATAAGCCAGCCACATCGCATCCAGCATGCTCCAGAGCACATCCAGCTTGAACTGCACGATCGCCAGCGCCCGTTCCTGCCGCTCACGGCCGCGGAAGCGCTCCAGTACCAGCGCCAAGCCATGCTCGACATCCCGCGGCGCCTCGCTCAGACGGGTGCGGAAATAGTCCAGCCCGGCCGGCTCCACCCAAGGATAGTGCTGCGGCCAGCTGGCCAGCCGCTCGCGATGGATGTTGGGGGCGAACAGCTCGGTGAGGGAGGCGCAGACGCCCTCATCCCATGGCGATTGCCGAACGAAGTTAACGTAAGCATCGACCGCAAAGCGCACTCCGGGCAGCAAGTGGCGCAGGTCGACAATTTCCTCGCGCGCCAAGCCGCAGGCCTCGCCCAAGCGAATCCAGGCTTCAATGCCGCCCTCGCCGTCCTGCCGACCGTCGTGGTCGAGAATGCGCTGTACCCAGCGCCGCCGCACCTCGCGGTCGTCGCAACGGGCCAGCAGCGCGGCGTCTTTCAGCGGAATGTTGATCTGGTAGTAGTAACGGTTGGCGACCCAACAGCGGATCTCCTCTGGAGTCGACTCACCCCGGTTCATCCGCGCCTGGTACGGATGATGAACGTGGTAGCGCCGCCCCAGGGCGCGCAGCCGTGCCTCGAATTCGGCGGGCGGCCAGGATGCATAGTCGGCCAAGTTCATAGCTGGATCTCCATCCCGTCGATAGCCACTTCTATCCCTTCCTCGGCGAGCCGCGCCCGCTCCGGCGAGTCTTCGTCCAGGATCGGGTTGGTGTTGTTGATGTGGATCAGAACCTTGCGGCCACGGCAGTTGCGCAGCTGCTCCAGCATGCCGCCTGGACCGCTTAGCGGCAGATGCCCCATGGCGGCGGCAGTCTTGCTGCCCGCACCGGCGTGCGTCAGCTCGTCGTCGCGCCAGAAGGTGCCGTCGACCAGCAGGCAGTCGGCCCCTTCCAGCCAGCTGCGGACTGCTGGCGTGATCTCGCCCAGCCCAGGGGCATAAAAGAGTCTACCGCCGCTGCCCAGATCCTCGATCACCAAGCCGACATTGTCGCCCGGCTGCGGCGCGTGACGGTGCG
>DASULL010000214.1:0-3319 GCA_036278215.1 Gammaproteobacteria bacterium
TCGCGGCAGGTCCGCGCGATGATGGAAACCGTAGTGGCGGATGGCGGAACCGCGCCGCAGGCCCGAGTGCCCGGCTACCGAGTCGCCGGCAAGACCGGCACTGCACGCAAAGCCGCCGTCGGCGGCTATGCCGAAAAAGCATATCTGTCTTACTTTGCCGGTTTCGCCCCGGCCAGCAAGCCACGCTTGGCAATGGTGGTAGTGCTGGATGAGCCCAGTGCTCAGTACTACTACGGCGGACGGGTGGCGGCGCCGGTGTTCAGCCGAGTCATGGGCGGCGCGCTGCGGCTGCTGAATGTGCCGCCGGACGATTTGCCGGGACTGGGGAGCTATGTGGCCAGTGTGGGGGAGCTGCGATGATGCCCGCCCTGGCAACCGTCGCCGGCCGGTCGCTTACCGAACTGTTGGTAGGCGTGGCGACGCTCACGCCGGCGGAAGAGCGGTTGGTCGCCCATCTGACTCTCGATAGCCGCCAAGTAGTGCCCGGTACTCTGTTTGCGGCCACTAGCGGCGCCCAGCGGCACGGTCTGGAGTTCGTCGAAGACGTCCTCCGGCAAGGCGCTGTCGCCATATTGTGGGAGCCCGACTCACGGTTTGATCCGTCCGCTGCCGAGCGTGCCTGTACCGCGGCCGGCGTACCGTTGCTGAGGGTGCCGGAGCTCGGCCGCAAGCTTAGCTTCATCGCCGGGCGTTTCTATGAGGAACCGAGCCGGCAGCTGGCGCTGGTCGGAATAACCGGCACCGATGGCAAGACCTCGGTCAGCCAGTTCATTGCCCAGGCGCTCAGCGTCGACCGGCCCTGCGGCGTGATCGGGACGCTTGGTTACGGCCTGCTCGGCAGCTTGCTGCCGCCGACCCACACCACGCCTGACGCGATCACTGTACAGGGCCTGCTGAAGAGCATGCAGCAACAGGGCGCGCGCCACGCTGCGATGGAGGTCTCCTCGCACGCTCTGGCGCAGGGCCGGGTAGCGGCACTGCGGTTTCAGGTGGCGGTGTTGACCAACCTGAGCCGCGATCATCTTGACTACCACGGCAGCGAAGCTGCTTACGCAGCGGCCAAGGCCGAGCTATTTTCCATGCCGGGCCTGGAGCACGCCGTTCTCAACCAGGACGATGCCTTCGGCCGGCACTTGCAGAAAAATCTGCCGTCATCGGTCCAGGCCCTGACCTATTCGATAGATCCGCGGTCGCGCGGGGCCGATCTCAGCTGCCGCGAGCTGCGGCACCGGCCCGATGGCCTGGATCTGCTGCTGAATACCCCGGCGGGGCCGGCCGCGCTGTCGCTGCCGCTGCTGGGGCGCTTCAATGCCGCCAACGCACTGGCTGCGCTCGGTGCCCTGCTTGCGCTCGGGCTGCCGCTAGCCGATGCCATCGTCCGGCTGGAACGGCTGCAACCAGTGGCTGGCCGCATGCAGCGGCTCGGCGGCGACGGGCTGCCCAGCGTGGTGGTCGACTATGCCCATACCCCGGCGGCGCTCGCAGCGGCACTGGATGCCGTGCGCCAGCACACCATTGGCCGGGTCTGGTGCGTGTTCGGTTGCGGCGGCGACCGCGACCGCGGCAAACGCTCGCAGATGGGGGCCGTGGCCGATCGGGGAGCCGATGAAGTCGTGCTGACTGACGACAACCCGCGTAGCGAAGACCCCGACGCTATCGTCGCCGATATCCTCGCCGGCATCGAAAGGCGCGAGCCGTTTATCGTGCGCGATCGTGCCGCCGCGATCCGGCTGGCGCTGGAGCACGCCGAGCCGATCGACTTGGTGCTGATCGCCGGCAAGGGGCATGAGAATTATCAGATCATCGGCGACCAGCGGCTGGCGTTTGACGACGTGGCTGTGGCGCGCGCAGTACTGGAGGAGCGGGCCACATGGACACGCTGATGCTCAGCGAGATCGCCGCCCTGCTGGACGCCCCGCTGGTAGGCGCCGACACGCGTATCGAAGCGGTAGCAACCGATAGCCGCAGTTTGCCGGCGGGTGCCCTGTTCGTCGCGCTGCGGGGTGAGCGCTTCGATGGGCATGATTTTATCGCCCAGGCGCTAACGGCCGGCGCGGCGGCGGTGCTGGTGGATCGCCCCGGCGACTGGGGCCTGCCGTCTCTGTTGGTCGACGATACTCGCCTGGCTCTGGGGCGGCTGGCTTCGGCATGGCGGCAACGCCTGCCGGTCAAGTTGGTGGCGGTCACCGGCAGCAATGGCAAGACCACCGTAAAGGAAATGACTGCGGCCATTATGCGCCAGTGCGGACCGACATTGGCCACCGCAGGCAATCTCAACAACGACATCGGCATGCCGCTGACCCTGCTGCGGCTGACCGGCGAGCATGCCTACGCCGTCGTCGAGATGGGCGCCAGCAGCCTCGGCGAGATCGACTATCTGGCGCGTCTCGCCCGGCCGGATGTGGGCATCATCAACAACGCCGGGCCAGCACATTTGGAAGGCTTCGGTTCGCAGGATGCGGTTGCCCGCGGCAAGGGTGAGATGGTGCAGGCGCTCGGGCCGGATGCTGCCGCCGTGATCAATGCCGACGACGCCTACGCCCCGTTGTGGCGAGAATACGCCGCTGGGCGGCGAGTGCTCGACTTCGCCATCGAACAGCCAGCGGCAATCAGCGCCCGGGCCATCGATGGCAGCCGTTTCATCCTGCGCACGCCCACGGGCGAGGCGGTGGTTACTCTGCCGCTGCCCGGCAGGCACAACATTCTCAACGCCCTGGCCGCCGCCGCGGCAGCAATCGCTCTCGGCGTGCCGCTGGCGCAGATCGTCACCGGTCTGGAAGCCGTCCCAAGCGTAAAGGGCCGGCTTACCCGGCGGGCGGCCGTCGCCGGTGCCTGGCTGCTGGACGACAGCTATAACGCCAATCCCAACTCGCTGCGTGCCGGCCTGCAGGTGCTGGCCGGGGAGGCGGGTGAGCGTTGGCTGGTGCTGGGCGATATGGCGGAGCTCGGTCCAGAGGCCGAAGCGCTGCATGCCCAGGCCGGCGAGACAGCGCTGGCGCTGGGAATACATCGTTTGTTCGCGGTCGGGCGCCTTGCCCCGGCCGCCGCGGCGCGGTTCGGCGGCCGGGGCGAAAGCTTCGACAGCAAGGCGGCGCTGCTTGCCCGGTTGATGGAGCTGTTGGAGCCGGGTGTAACGGTTTTGGTAAAAGGGTCTCGGTCGAGCGGCATGGAGCAGGTCGTTGAGGCGCTGCTGCCGGCGGAGCCGGTGCAGGCATCCCAGGGGGACTGACATGCTGTTCTATCTGACAACTCTGCTAGGCCAACACATCAGCGCGTTCAACGTCTTTCAGTACCTGACGTTCCGCGCCATTCTGGGGAC
>DASULL010000215.1:0-3255 GCA_036278215.1 Gammaproteobacteria bacterium
GCCCAAGGCGCCGAACACCCAGATCGAAGGCCGCATTATCGCCGTGCTGGATGGCGTCACTCAGATCGGCCAATTCAGCATTGTCGTGCTCAACCGCGGCCAGCAGCACAATCTGGAAGTCGGCGACGTGCTGGCGGTTTACAAGGCCGGCGAAGTGATTCGCGACACCGTGGGTCGCCGCCGCGGCGAAACAATCAAGTTGCCGGACGAACGCGCCGGCGAGCTGATCGTCTTTCGCGTCTTCGACGGCATGAGCCTCGGCTTGATCATGCAGGCCACCCAAGCCATGCATGTCCTGGATGCCGTTCGCAATCCCTGACACTGGCCGATGGGGGTGAATGCTTTGGCGACGCCTAGCCCCGTCCCCCACTCCACCGCCGAGCTGCGGGCCTGGCTCGCCCTCTGGCGTATTCCCGGGGCCGGCCCCCGCGCCTTTGCGGATCTGCTCGAGCGTTTCGGCAGTATTGCGCCGGTATTCGAGCTGCCGCGGGCCGAACTGGAACGTCTCGGCTTACGGCCGACCACCATCGAAGCCTTAGGCGCCCCCCCCTGGGATGATGCCGACGCCGATCTGCGCTGGCTGGAAGGCGGCAACCGGCATCTGCTGACCTGGGCCGATTCGGCTTATCCAGCCACGCTGCGCGACGCCCCGGGCGCGCCACCTCTCCTGTTCGCACTGGGCGATCCTGCCTGGCTGCAACAGTCGCAGCTGGCCATCGTCGGCAGCCGCAACCCATCGGCCGGCGGCGTTCAGACAGCGGAACAATTCGCTCAGTACTTGGCCGCCGCCGGATTGGTGATTACCAGCGGATTGGCGCTCGGCATCGACACCGCCGCTCATTGCGGCGCCTTGGAGGGCGGTGGCGCTACTGTCGCCGTTACCGCTACCGGTCTGGACCGGGTTTATCCCGCCCGTAACCGCGACTTGGCTCACAGGATCGCCGAACAGGGCTGCCTGGTATCCGAGTTCCCTCCCGGCACCGCCGTGCGCAGCGACCAGTTCCCGCGCCGCAATCGCATCATCTCCGGTCTGGCTCTGGGCACCCTGGTGGTCGAAGCCAGCCTGCGCAGCGGCTCGCTAATCACGGCCCGCTACGCCCTGGAACAGGGCCGCGAGATCTTCGCCATCCCCGGCTCCATCCACAATCCGCTCAGCAAAGGCTGCCACGCCCTGATCCGCCAGGGCGCGAAGCTCACCGAGACGATCGAGGATATTCTTGAGGAACTGCGCTGGCAGGTCGCCGCGCCAACCGCGGCGGAAGCTACCACGGCCCCGGCGCATGGCCTCAACGACCTGGATGAGGACTACCTCCGTCTGCTGGATGCCCTAGGTCACGACCCGGTACCTATCGAGGTTTTGCTGCAGCGCACCGGATTGACCACCGCGGAGGTTTCCTCCATGCTGCTGGTGCTGGAGCTTAAAGGCCATGTCAGCGCCGCCGCGGGCGGACGTTATGCTCGCGTTGCAACTAGCTAGCGCGCCGGAACTAAAGGGCTCTCAATGAAGGAAAGCATGTTCGACGTCTTGATGTATCTGTTCGAGAACTACCTCTACGACGACGAACCTCAACCCGACCGCGACTCCCTCGAATCCGAACTGTTCCAGGCCGGCTTTACCCGCAACGAGATCCACCAAGCCTTCGACTGGCTCGACGGTTTGGCCGTCTCGCGCCGGCACGCCAGCGCCACCGCTGGCAGCAGCCGTGCCCTGCGGGTCTTTACCCAGGACGAAGTGGCTCATCTGGATACCGACTGCCGCGGCTTCGTGCTGTATCTGGAACAGATCGGCATCCTCGGCCCGGTCAGCCGAGAACTAGTTATTGACCGCGTCATGGCACTGCCACACGACGAGGTCGACATCGAGATGCTCAAGTGGGTCATCCTCATGGTGCTGCTCGGTCAGCCCGGCGAGGAAGAGGCGCTGGCATCGATGGAAGACCTGATGTTCGAGGGTGCGCTGCAGGTACTGCATTAACAGCCTCCGCAGCTGAACCGGACAGGCCTTACCGGCCGCCGAGCCTAGGTTACTGTCGCCGGCTCGAGACATCAGCCATCCACCACTACTGTTGCAAGCACCCGGCGCATGCCGGAAACTCGCGCCCATGAGCAAAAACCTGGTTATCGTTGAATCGCCCGCCAAGGCGCGCACTATCAACAAATACTTGGGCAAGGACTTCCAGGTCCTTGCCTCCTACGGACACGTGCGCGATCTCGTGCCGAAAGAGGGTGCGGTCGATACCGAGCATGGCTTCGCCATGAAATACGAGGTTATCGACAAGAACGCCAAGCACGTCGATGCCATCGCCAAGGCCGCTGCCAAGGCCGATGCCCTTTATCTGGCGACTGACCCTGATCGCGAAGGCGAAGCCATTTCCTGGCATCTGCTGGAACTGCTGCGGCAGCGCAAGATGCTGGAAGGCAAGCAGGTGTACCGGGTGGTGTTCCATGAGATCACCAAACGGGCGATCGAAGAAGCGG
This sequence comes from Gammaproteobacteria bacterium, assembly GCA_036278215.1. Classification (GTDB taxonomy): domain Bacteria; phylum Pseudomonadota; class Gammaproteobacteria; order Nitrococcales; family AK92; genus JAAYIK01. Next base: position 2,479 of record DASULL010000215.1, read on the forward strand.
TGGCCAACCCGCGCACCATCTCCATGGAGCTGGTGAACGCGCAGCAGGCGCGCCGGGCTTTGGACTACTTGGTCGGCTTCAACCTGTCGCCGCTGCTGTGGAAGAAAATCCAGACCGGCTTGTCGGCCGGCCGGGTGCAGAGCCCGGCGCTGCGGATGATCGTCGAGCGCGAGCTCGAGATCGAGAAGTTCGTACCGCGCGAGTACTGGTCGGTGTTGGCGGACGCCAATACCGCCGGTCAGGACTTCAGCGCCAAGCTGCACACCCTCGCCGGCGAACGGGTCGAGCAGTTCAGCATCGTCAATGCCGAGCAGGCGGCCGCGGCCGAGAAGACCCTGACCGAAGCGGCCCAAGGCAAGCTGCGCGTCCTCAAGATCGAGAAGAAGCAGCGCCGCCGCTTCCCGGCGCCGCCGTTCACCACCTCGACTCTGCAGCAGGAAGCCTCGCGGAAGCTCGGTTTCTCGGCCCAGCGCACCATGCGCACCGCGCAGCAGCTGTACGAAGGGGTGAAAACCGGCGAAGGCACGGAAGGCTTGATCACCTACATGCGTACCGACTCGGTCAGCCTGTCGCAAGAGGCCGTTACCGAGATGCGGGAGCTGATCGCCCAGCGCTTCGGTCAGGACAAGCTGCCGACCCAGCCCCAGATTTACAAAACCAAATCGAAGAACGCCCAGGAAGCCCACGAGGCGATCCGGCCAACCTCGGCGCGGAATGAACCGGCCGCAATGCGGCCCTACCTGACCGACGAGCAGTTCAAGCTGTACGAACTGATCT
>DASULL010000216.1:0-2522 GCA_036278215.1 Gammaproteobacteria bacterium
GGGGTAGTAAGCGCAGGTCGTAGTAAGCAGCGGAGCAGGAGAGCAAGAGGAACCAGGACTAGCCCCGGTGGGCACGCCACATCTCTGCTGTCGCGGGGAGGCTTGCGGTGCCCCAAAGCAGTGGTTGTTCCCGGGGCGGCCGGCCGAGTCTTATTCAGCGTTCGGGAAGAACAGCTGCTCGCCGCGCAACTTATAGCTGGCAATAGCGGCTTGGCCTTCTTGCGACAACAGCCAATCGTGCCACTTCTTCGCTAGATCGTGCTTTAGATGCGGATGGCGCTCCGGGTTGATCAGCACACTGCCGTACTGGTTGAACAATACTTTGTCCCCTTCGAAGAGGATTTTCAGATCCTGACGATTATCGAAGGCGATCCAGGTGCCGCGATCAGAAAACACGTAAGCGTTCATGGCGGCAGCGGTGTTCAGGGTTGATCCCATGCCACTGCCGAGTTCCCGATACCAGCTTCCCGCCGGCTTTTTGATCCCAGCGCTGTCCCAGACTCGCAACTCGGCTCGGTGCGTGCCGCTGTCGTCGCCTCTGGAGGCAAACGCGGTCTGCGTCTTAGCGATGCGCTGGAAGGCGGCCGCGGCGCTGTCGCTGCCTTTTACTTTGGCGGGATCCTGGGCTGGGCCGATCAGGATATAGTCGTTGTACATCACGTTGGCCCGCTTGGTGCCGTAACCTTCGGCGACGAATTTCTCTTCACCGGCAGTGTCGTGTACCAGCAGACCATCGGCATCGCCACGCCGGGCAATGGCAAAGGCTTGGCCGGTGCCTACGGCCACCACGCGGACATCGATACCGGTGGCGGCACGGAACAGGGGAATGATGTGGCTGAACAGGCCCGATTGCTCGGTGGAGGTGGTCGAGGCCAAGGTGATGTACGGAGTTTCTGCCTGGGCGGCGGTGATCAGGCCGAGACTGAGAATCAGCCCGCTTAGGGCATGGCGTATACGGCTCATGAAACTGCTCTCTTGCTTTGAATAAACGGGAGCGCCGAGGCTTGCGCGCCCGGTGTTACCAAACGAGTTCACCGCGGATGAAGGCTGCCGCTTCCGGGCTGGCTGGTGAGTCGAAGAACTGCTTGGCCGGAGTGTGTTCCAGCAGGCGGCCGCGACAGAGAAAGACGACGTCGTCGGCAAGGCGTCGCGCCTGGCCTAGGTCGTGAGTGCTCATCACGATGCGGGTGCCTTCCTGGTGGAAGGTCTGGATAGCGTCCTCGACCGCTTTGGTGGCGGCAGGATCCAGCGCTGATGTGGGTTCGTCCAGGAAGAGGATGTCCGGCCGCAAGGCCCAGGCCCGGGCCAGCGCCAGCCGCTGCTGTTCGCCGCCGGAGAGAACCCGGGCCGGCCGCTGCGCCAGTGCTGTCAGGCCCATGCGGGCGAGCGCCTCATCGGCCCGCTGTTGGCATTCCCGCCGGGGCGTGCCGTGCACGGCTAAGGCGTATACGACGTTTGCCAGCGCCGAGCGCCGCAACATCACCGGTTGCTGGAAAACCATCGCCTGGCGGCGCCGCAGTTCGCTCTTGCGGGCGTTGGGTCGGCCCAGCCAGCGGACGGTGCCTGAGGTCGGTTGCAGCAGCCCATGGCAGAGTCGCATCAGCAGGCTTTTGCCGGCCCCATTGGGGCCCATGATGATCGTCTTACCGCTGGATCCCAGGTGCAGCGATATGGGATGGAGCAGCGTCTGATCACGGCGGCGGAAGCTCACCTGATCCAGCTCCAGCGGTAGCAGGGTGGATGGGGTGGTGTGGTTCAACCGAGTCGCCTTCTGGCCGTCTCGCTGACCGCGAAGGCGGCGCCATTGATAAGCGCAACCAACGACAACAGCACGATTCCGAGCCCAAGAGCCAGGGCCAGGTTGCCTTTGTTGGTTTCCAGCGCGATGGCAGTAGTCATGACCCGGGTAACGCCGTCGATATTGCCGCCCACGATCAAAACAGCGCCCACTTCCGCACTGGCGCGGCCGAAACCGGCCAGAACGACCGTCAACAGACTCAGGCGCGCATCCCATAGCAGGGTCGGTATGGCGCGCAGCCGCGATACTCCAAGGGACTGAAGCTGTTCGCGATATTCCTGCCAGAAATCTTCGATGACCTGGCGAGCTAGCGCTGCGATGATGGGCAGTACCAGCACGGTCTGGGCAATAACCATCGCCATCGGGGAAAACAGCAGGCCGTACTGGCCGAGCGGGCCGGCGCGCGACAGTAGCAGGTAGACCATCAGCCCGACCACCACCGGCGGCAACCCCATCAAGGCATTCAGCACGACGATGACGAGACTGCGCCCAGGAAATTGCCAGAGAGCCACCGCCGCGCCGAGCGGCAGGGCGATCAGGCTGGCGATCACTACAGCGGCCAACGAGATTTTCAGAGACAGCAGGACAATGCCGGTGAGCACCGGGTCCAGTTGTGCAATCAACTCGAAGGCTGCCCAGGGGGAATTGTCGTATATGCCCATAGGGGTAGTTCCTAGAATATGCGGGCATGATGTGCTGTTATGGTTTCATCTGCATCAACTTT
>DASULL010000217.1:0-12353 GCA_036278215.1 Gammaproteobacteria bacterium
ATCGAACTTCTCCAGCCGGCGGTAGGCGATCGCTAGGTTTATGTGCGGCGCGGTGTTGGCCTGCGCCTGCGGGTGCTCGCTCAGCGCGGTCAGGAGCGCAATCCCCTGCTCGTATTCCTCCGCCAGGAGATGCTGCAAGGCACGAGCGAAGTCCCGCTGCAGCTCGGGACTGAGCTTGACCTCTTCCCGGATTTCATAGGACGTGGGCGCCTCCTGCGCCGGCGTGGGATCAGGCTTCGTCGGCTGCGACCGGGTGCCGGCACAACCGGCGAGTAGCGTTGTCGCCAGCAGCACAGCCGCCAGGGCGAAGCGCCCCGACTTGAACGTGGCCGCAGTGGTAGCGACAGCGGCCGCCGACCGGCGGGCCGGCAAAGCCGGCAGGCGCGGGTTTCTTTCGGCCGCTGCCGCGGCCGTCTCGCGGCTAAAGCCGCTCCTACACGGTGCCGTCGCTCCAGACTGGCAGTGGCCTCCCTGTAGGAGGCCCCATGAAGGGCCTAATACGGGCTTTAGTCGCGACAGCCGGCCTTCAGGCCGGCAACTTGCAGCGGCAGGCGCGGTTACCGGCTGGCCGATACACTCCACCAGCGAATCCCAATTTGCGATTCGTGCCGTCATTGCGCTACTCAGCCTCCCCCTCTACTGCCGTGCCGGTGTCGCCGGCATCCCGCACAACGACTTCGGGCTGGCTCACGGGTTGAGCGTCCACAGCAGCCTCTTCGCCTTCGCCTGCTTCGGCCTCGGTCGGCTTCTCGCCTTGCGCCAGGGCCGCCTCCGCTTCGTCCGTAGGAGGCTCCACGACTTCCTCAGCGGGCTTGCGGACGAAGTCGTACTGGTAGAACTCCGCCGATTGAATGAATCCGCTGCTTTCTTCCGCTCTGGCGTAACGAGCCGGCATGAGCACCGCCAGCTTGGACAGGCTGCGATCAACCCAGCCGTTGTAAATGCCGACCGAAATCAGCTCCAGGTTCTTGCCGTGGACTTCGATGGCCTTTTCTTCGAACGGGTAGGCCTGCTCCTCGAGCAGCAGCTCGTATTCCTCCAGTTCCAGCGCCGAGAGGTTGTCGGGTCGTTCCGACTCCATCAGCGCCCTGCTGAAGTGGTAATAAACTTCGGCGATATAGAAGGTCGCAGCGGCGGTCGACTCGCCGACTCCGTAGTCGACCAGCTTGCCGAAGCCATCCAGCGCCGTTTTCATCGCAGCTTGCTTGCGCTGCAGGCTGCGCTGGAATGGCTGGGTCAGCTTGATGTCGACCAGCTGCTGGTACAGCGGCTCGGTAATCACCAGCGCTGCGCTGGCTGCGAGATAGCGTGTGCGATCGGTGCGCTCGGCGCCGGCCGCCGCGTCCGCCGCGACGATCTGCTGCAGCTGTTTGTGGTAATTGGCCTGGTCGCCGAGCGTCTTGTAGACGTTGGCCAGGCTCTGCCGCGCCTCCACCGCCGGCTCCAGCGGGCGCGGGAAATAGCCGAGGTAGCGCAGGTATACCTGGATCGCCCGATCCGGCAGCTTGCCCTGCTCGTACAGCTCGGCGGCGACTAGCAGGGCGCCGCGCCGGACTTCGTCGTCGCTCGACTCGGTTTCGATGCGCTCATACTCGGCAGCCGCCAGCGCCAAGTTGCCGGCCTCGCGATAGACGAAAGCGATGCGCTTGGTGACCTCGGGCTGCAGCTGATGCCCGGGGAAGCTGGTCCGGAACGCTCGCAGAACCGCCGCCGCGCCATCCCAGTCCTTGAGCTGAATCAGCGCCACGGCACCGTCGAACTCCGCCGTCGGCAGGATCGTCGAGTTCGGTGCGTGCTGGGCGATGCGCAGGTAGTGGCGCGCGGCCGTGGCATGGTCATCCGCCTGCGACGCCTGCTCGCCCTGCTTGTAGATCGACGCCGCCAGGTTTTCGTAGAGCGCATCACGCGATTTATCCGCCAAGTCGGTGCGCTGCAGCACTTGGGCGTAGCCTTCCTCGGCGTCGGCGAACTGCTGGAGGTCGAAGGAGGCATGCGCGACCGCCAGCCAGGCGGAGCGGAGAATGGCCGGCTCGGCCGCGGGGTAGTTTTCGATAACCCGCCGGCCGACGGCTACCGTCTGCGGGTAGTCCTTCATTTCGTACAGATCGTCGGCCGCGCCGCCCAGCACGATCGCCGCCTTCTCATGCGCTGGGAAGGTGTCGCCAAAACGCAGCGATACCCGGACGATCTCACGCTGGGTGCGCTCCGCCTCGAGACCGGCTAAGCCACTGTAATGCTGGCGATAGGCATACACAGCGGCATAGCCCGCCGCCGATGCCTGCTCATGCGGCGCATAGCCATAGGCAGTGTGCTCGTACTCGCGCGCCGCCTCGGCGAAGTTGCGGTTCTCCAGCAGCAGGTCGGCCAGCTGATAGTTGATCGGCGGGGAGTCGGCATCCTGCGGGAACGAGGTCAAATACTCCCGATACCAGATCAAAGCCTCGTTGAAGTTCTCGTGCTTGACCTGCGCGAAGCGCTTCTCCTGATACAGAGCGTGGTAGTGGTTGGCCAGCTCTTTCAGGGTCTGCTTCAGGTAGCCGAGCACCTCGGGATAGGACTCGACCTCGAAGTGCTGCCAGTATTCCGACTTGAGTCCGTACTTGCGGGCGAACCCCTTGTTGGAATCGATGACGAGTTTCGGGAAGCCGCCTTCCTTGTAGATCTCGATCACCCGCATATCGAAGCGCGGCGACGCCCGATGGAACGGGTACAGCTCGACGAACGAGGTGTACGCCAGCGCGGCGTCGCTGAACCGCCGCTTCTCGAAATAGAACTCGCCGAGGTTGCTGTAGACATTCTCCAGATACACCCTGGAGCCGAAGCGGGCGAAGTAATCGTCGACCGATTCCGGCCCACCCATGTAGGAGAAGCTGAAGCTGATCACGCGGAACGTATCGTCGATCCGCTGCTTTTCGATGTCGTCGTCGATCTGCGAGAAGTCGACGCCGCTCTCCACCTTGTGGTCGAGCAGCGCGATGAACTGGTGCAGGCCCTCTTCGTACAGCTCCTGCTTGTACAAGCTCCAGCCGAGCTTGTAGAGGGCCAGCTCGTAGAACGACGACCCCTTGCCGATATTTGCGATCGCCTTATAGGCCTCCTCGGCATCGAGGTACTTTTTCCGGGTAAAGAAGTACTCGCCGCGGCGGAACTGCACCTCGTCGAGGTAGTACGACTGCGGATAAGTGGCCACGAGGTGGTTCATCACCTGCATGGCCTCTTCGACTTCGCCCAGCTCCTCATAGGCGCGCGCCATCTGGTAGAGCACCTGGTCGTTCCGCTCGTACAGCGGATACTCGGCCAGCAGCTTCTTGTAGAGCGCGATGGCTTCCAGCGCATTGGCGCGCTGCTCGTCGTCCGTCTCGCCCGACACCGAGGCATCGGCGACCAGCGGTTGCGTTGCGGTGGCGCGCGCCTCGAAGTCTTGGTCGGATTCGCGCTCGCCGGCCACGATCGGTGTGCCGGTTGCGACAGCGGTCGCCGGCGCTGCGGCGGCGGGCGGCGGCGCCAGCGACTCGCGTGTCCGTTCCGCCGCTGCTGGCGCACCGGCAACCAGGCCGTATTCCTTTTCTACCTTCAGGTCGGCAAGGCGACGAATGGCCTCCGGCGTCATCGCCGTCTCCGGCGTGGCGCTGAGGAACTGGCGATAGCTCTCGATCGCTTTCTCGAGACCGCCCTCGATCTGCACTTCCTCGATCTCGATCTTCATGTCCCGCAAGGACGACAGCGTCTCGCCGCCATCCCTGGTCGCACAGGCGACGAGGAATGCCGTTGACGCTATGAAGATCGCAGGGCGCCAGCTCATTTCTTCAGCCGCTCCTGGCCCTGCTTCAGGGTGGCGCGGTCGTAGCTGTCGGCGAGCGCGAAGCGCGCCTTCACCTGGTATTCCTCAAGCCGCTGCCGACGCGCCTCGAGTTCCTCGATCGCCATCGCTTCGAGCAGCTTGCCCTGGCGCGCCATCAGCGTCGTGATCTTGTCGTGCGACTGCCGGGTGCGGATCTTCAGGATGCGCAGCGTGTCTTCGTACCCTTGGTAGCTCTGGGTTGCCGCCTGGCGGGTGCGGACGAATGAGCGATAGATCTCGTTCAGCCGCTCGATCTCGTCGTCGAGCGCGCGCAGGTTAGTGAACGCCTCGGTCAGCCGCCGGTGGTAGTCGGTTTCGACATTCCACAGCAGCGCGCCCTTGAGGCGCTCGATGCGCGCCCGCACGACCGCGGCATCAGGCGCCAGCGGATCGACCCGGCTTTCGATGGTGAACAGCGTGTCCCGCACCTCCCGCTCCGGGGCAGTGATCAGGAACTCAGCGCGGGGCATGATCAGCATCGACTGCAGTTGGCGGTCGATGTGCGCCCGCTGCTCCAGCCGCAGCTTGAGCTGCGAGTCGAGCAGACGGAACTGCGCGTCGATCTCCGGCAGCAGCGGCTGGTAGTAGGCCCGCCTCAGCTCGATCAGTTCTTCGTACGCGACCAGAGAGTCGGCCCAGGCGGCGGTCTTCTTGCGCAGTTCTTCCAGATCGAGATAGTTCTTCAGCGATTCCTGGAAATCGTGCGACGCCATCAATTCGATCAGGTAATACGTTTCCGGCACTTCCGGCAGTTCGCGCAGCTTGATGACCCAGTCGCTGTCCTGCTTCAGCTCTTCGCGCACCAGCGCCCGCAGGAACTTCCCTTCGCGAATGCTGCGGACCGAAGCATCCAGCTTGGCCAACTCGCTGTTGAACGACTCCAGGGCCTTGCCGTAGAGCAGGGCCGCCTTACCGAAGACTTCCAGCTTGCTGTAGGCGTACGGCACCGCCAGCAACGCCTCTTGCACTGCCTTGTCGGTGACATTGCGCTCGGCCAGCATGGTCCACGGCACCAGGGCGCGGTCGTAGCGCTCGGCGGAGGCATCGGCCCAGCCGGCGCTCAGCAGCGCGCGGTTGGAGAACGGTCCCCGCAGCCGGACGCGGTCGAAATGTTCCCGCGCCGGACCGAATTCGTTGTTCTCCATCAGGCGCGTGCCGAGGACGAGGTTGGACCGGTCGCGGATGGCCAGCGAGCCGGGATCGGTGGCGGGGACTTGGCCGGCGCGGGCAAGCTGGGCGCGGCCTTCCTGCTGCTGGCCGGCCCGGAACAGCGCGACGCCGAGGTTGTAGCCGGCGAAGCCCTCGAATTCCTTGACGCCCTGCAGGCCCTTGAGAATCGTCACGGCATCCGAATGGCGTCCGCCTGCCATGTAAATCTGCGCGCGGAGATACGCCACCTCGTGCCGGACCCGCTCGGACATGGCGCCGGAGATACGTTCCAGCGCCTGCAAGGCCTCAATCAGCTGGCCCTTCTGGAAATGGATTCGCGCCAGACGGTATGCCGCCTCGTTGCGCACTTCCGGTGCAACGTTGCTTTCGAGAACGGCGCGGATGGCACGGCCGGCACGGTTGTGCATCCGGTAATACAGTTCGAAATCGCCGACCGAGAACTCGGCCTCGTTGATGTGGAAATGCAGCGTATCGAGCTGCGGCTCATCCACACCACGGTATTGGCCGATCTCGACATCCAGGCGGGAAATTGCGTCGAAATACTCCCCCTGGTAGGCGTGATACAACGCCTCGCCGAAATAGAGATCTCTCAGCTCCGCGCCGGCCGCGGCGGTTGCGCAACAGGAGAGCAGGGCGAGACAGCCAGGCAGGAGCCTGCGCAGCGGTGTCATCGCGCGGCTACCGAGCTTTGATGTCGATGCCCGGGTTACGCGAGCCAGGACCGGCAAGCCGGATCTCCACTAGCTTCGGGCCGACACCTTTGGTGATAGTCGCTGTCGATGTTTGCCGGTAATCTCCCCCTCCCTCTGACTTGCCGGCGATAGTTACCTGCAGCTGGTGCTCGCCAGTCGGAATATTGCCGGTGTATACCCGCTGCACCCCACCCTTCTGCAGGGCTTCTACTTCTTTGAACGTGTATAGATGGTCCGCCACATCCTTACCGTCGATCCGAACATTGACGGAATCGAGGCGAAACTTTTCTCCCTTGGCGAGAGAAACGAACAGAGAGACCTGAGTGCCGGATGGGTAGAGCAGTTTCTCTTCAAGACGGCTCAGCTCAGCGCCAATAGCGAGCACGTCGGACTTGATGTCCTGCACCTGCTCGTCCAGCCCCTTGACTTGCTCCTTGGTGGTGGAGACTGCAAAAACGGGATGTGACACAAGCCAGCCGGCAACGACTAGCCCGATCAAACTCAAAACCGCCCGCATGCGAATTCCCTATGCATATTATTATTCGAGTCTGCGGATTGCAGCGTACTGCGCAGGTTCCCGAGAATCCGACGAATACTCCACATTTCCCCGCGAAAAACCGCTAACAAGTTGTCGCTCAGCAACGACAGCTCGCTAAGTGGCGAGCAAAAAGACCGCAAATCAAGCATCTAACCGCCAGCCCCGCTAGCAGCGGCTGCGAACTATGACATGCAGCTCAGGAAAAAGGGAGGCTCCCACAGCAGAACCCGCGCGCGCCGAGCGAGAGGCCGGCACAGCCGAAGGCGGCCTGCCAACCATCCTCCCACTGCACCGGAGCCCGGGTAGCATGGCGCGAAAGCGCTCCACCTGCTCAATAGATAATGCGTTCAACCTCGCCGAGCAGACGGTCGCTGCTGAATCTGGAGCCGCCTCCTCTTCCCCAGCAGCCCGGCACCTGGAACCGCAGCTTCAGGCACCACTGAAATCAGTTCCCCTACCCCTTTCTCTTGGCCTGGAAACCGCCGCGCCACTGGACCGCAGTTCTCGTCAATGACAGCGTCGTGTATCGTACGACGCCTGCCGCTAGCTGAGGATCAATGTATGCAACTACACAAAATCGCCGTCATCCCGGGCGACGGGATCGGGAAGGAAGTCATGCCGGAGGGTCTGCGTGCACTCGATGCCGCGGCACGCAAATTCGGCATCCAGCTGGCCTACACTCACATCGACTGGGCGAGCTGCGACTACTACCTCAGTCACGGCAAGATGATGCCGGACGATTGGTTCGAGCAGCTGAAGGGCTTCGATGCCATCTACTTCGGCGCGGTCGGCTGGCCGGATACCGTACCGGATCATGTCTCGCTCTGGGGCTCGCTGCTCAAGTTCCGCCGGGACTTCGATCAGTACGTCAACCTGCGCCCGGTGCGGCTGATGCCCGGCGTGCCCTGCCCGCTGGCGGGACGCAAGGTCGGCGATATTGATTTTTACGTAGTCCGGGAAAATACCGAGGGCGAGTACTCGTCGGTCGGCGGGCGGATGTTCGAAGGCACCGAGCGCGAACTGGTGCTGCAGGAAGCAGTGTTTACCCGCAAGGGCGTCGACCGCATCCTCAAGTACGCCTTCGAGCTCGCCCAATCGCGGCCGAAGCGGCACCTGACCTCGGCCACCAAGTCGAACGGCATCGCCATCAGCATGCCGTACTGGGATGAGCGGCTGGAAGCGATGGCGCAGCACTACCCCGAGGTGCGCTGGGACAAGTATCACGTCGACATCCTGGCCGCCCGCTTCGTGCTCAGCCCGGAGCGCTTCGATGTGGTGGTAGCGTCCAACCTGTTCGGCGACATCCTGTCGGATCTCGGTCCGGCCTGCGCCGGCACCATCGGCATCGCGCCGTCCGCCAACCTGAACCCGGACCGGACCTTTCCGTCCCTGTTCGAGCCGGTGCACGGCTCGGCGCCGGACATTTACGGCAAGAACATCGCCAATCCGATCGCCATGATCTGGTCGGGCGCGATGATGCTGGACTTCCTCGGCTACCGGGCGGCGCACGATGCCATGCTGCAGGCCATCGAGACGGTCCTGGTAGACGGACCGCGCACGCCGGATATGGGCGGCAGTGCCAGCACCACCGAGCTTGGCGAGGCTATCGCCGCCGCGATCTAAGCGACCACCACTGAGACGCAAAGGAAGAAGGAGCGAACCACAAAGACAAAGGTCACGAAGAGCCACAAAGGAGAATCTTTAACTTTGTGTTCCTTTGTGTACTTGACTCGGCCTGCGGCTGCGCCGGCCGTCGTGCCTTTGTGGTGAACTCTTCTTGCTCTGCGTCTCTGTGGTGAATGTTCTCGCCATACCCTCCCGAGGAGTGCTGCGAGGTTTTTATGGCCAAGCCCGTTCATATTCTCGGCGCGGGCAGCATCGGGCTGCTGTTGGCGGCCCGGCTGGCGCCGGTAGCGGACGTCACGCTGATCCGGCGGCCCGGTGCCTGGCCGCGGGATTTCGCCTTGACCCTGGAGAACGGCAGCGCGGAGCGGCGCCTGACGCTGGCGCAGGTTGCAGCGGATGCGCTGCAACGGCCAGCCGAGCGCATCATCGTCTGCACCAAAGCCTACGATGCGCTGCCGGCGTTGCAGGCACTGGAGCCCGAGCTGTCACCAACCGCGTCACTGCTGCTGATGCAGAACGGCATGGGCAGTCAGGAGGCGGTTGCCGCCGCCTTCCCGCAGGCCAGTATCTACGCCGCCAGTTCCACCGAGGGCGCCTACCGGCCGGCGCCAAGCCGGCTGGTGCACGCCGGCCACGGCATCACCCGCATTGGCCGGCTGCAGGGTGCGGAACAGGACTGGGTCGGGTTGCTGCGCCGTGCCGGCTTTGAGTGCGAGAGCGCCGAGCCGATCCAGTGGCACCTGGCCAACAAACTGCGCATCAACGCTCTGATCAACCCGCTCACCGTGCTGCATGCCTGCCGCAATGGCGAGCTGCTGGCCCGGCCGGAAGGGCCGGCAACGATGCGCCGGCTGGGCGAGGAAGCGGACGCGGTACTCGCCGCCGCCGGCTTTACTTTTCCCGATAGCGCCTTCGATCAGGCCGCCGAGGTGGCCCGCCGCACGGCGGCCAACATCTCCTCCATGCTGCAGGACGCGCGCGCCGGCAGACCGCTGGAGCTGGAGGCCATCACTGGCTATCTGCTGCAGCTGGCAGAGCGGCACGGACTGCCAGCACCGGAGAATCGCGCCATCTACCAACGGCTGGCCCCAGCTGCGCATGGGAACCGCCAGAGCGGCGAGTCTTAACAAGGCAAACCGGTCGTTCGCTTTTTAACGCCCAAGATCTGCCAAGATAAGCGGTCCGCGACCTCATTGGGTGCTATCGAAAGCGAGAAGAGAATGAACAACACTCCACTTGAAGCGCTATCCATCCGCGATGCTCACCGGCGGCTGCGCGATGGCAGCCTGTCCGTGCAAGCCCTGGTCACTCAGGCCTGCGACCGTCACCGGCTGAGCGCAGATACCTACCAGGCCTATGCCACCTGGTCCGGCGAGCAGGCGCTGGCCGCCGCGGCGCATATCGACGCTCTGCTGGCGACCGGCCTGGACGCTGGCCCGCTGATGGGAATTCCCGTCTCCGTCAAAGACCTGTTTGCCGTTCCCGGCCTGCCGACCTATGCCGGCTCGTCGCTGCGCTTACCGCCGGAGTGGCAGCAGCCCGGCCCGCTGATGCGCCGGACCCTCGAGCAACTGGTCTCGGTGATGGGCAAAACACATACGGTCGAGTTCGCCTTCGGCGGGCTGGGAACCAATGCCCACTGGGGTACGCCGCGCAATCCGTGGGATCTGCAACAGCATCGCACGCCGGGCGGCTCCAGCTCGGGCGCCGGTGTGTCCCTGATCGAAGGCAGTGCGCTGCTCGCTTTCGGCACCGATACCGCCGGCTCGGTACGAATCCCGGCCGCCATGACCGGCGTGACCGCCCTGAAGACCACCTCCGGCCGCTGGCCGGCACAAGGCGTGGTGCCGCTTTCCAGCACCTTGGATACTCCCGGCATCCTCGCCAATACGGTGGACGATCTCGCTTTCGCCTTCGATGCCATCGATCCGCAGCTCAATCCGACCGTCCCCAGGCACCAGTCCATTCCGGAACTGAGCAGTCTGCGTTTGGGCGTACCGGAGACTTTCTTCTGGGAAGACTGCAGCCCGGGCATCGCCGAAGCGGTGATGAGCGCGATCGATACCCTGGCCCGCCAGGGCGCCCAGATAGTGACCTTGGATCTGCCGCGCTGCGACGAGGCCTACAGCCTCTTCCGCAGCGGTGGCGTAGCAGCCTCGGAACTGTCTGCTTTCCTGCGCAAGCAGCTGCCGGGCCACATCAGCCAGCTCGACCCGAACGTCGCCCAGCGGATCGAAGCGGCGGACGCGCTCGCCGCCTGGGAATACGTCGACCGCCGCGCGGCGCTGAACTCCATGGCCGAGTCCGCCAAAGCCGCCCTGGCCGGCATCGATGCCCTGCTCACACCGACGGTCGCCATCACGCCGCCGACTCTGGCCAGCCTGGAGCCGGAAGGCGCCTACGCCAAGGCGAATATGCTCGCCTTGCGGAACACCATGATCGGCAACTTCATGAACCTGACCGGGCTGACCATGCCGGTTGGCAAGGATGCGGCAGGCATGCCAGTCGGCTTGCAGCTGCTGGCCGCCCCTTGGACCGAATCCCGGCTACTGGCGATCGGCCGGGCGATGGAAAAGGTGTTGGGCACCCGCCACGAGATCCTGGGACAGCCGCCCCAGCCGTGATCGGGTAGCTAGAGACGCCGGCAGGCGGCCGGGAATGATCTTCCACCGCCTGCCGGCTCCCTGTGCGGTAACCGCTACTGAATCAGCTCGTATGCCGCCATGGCAAACGCTCGCAGCGCCACCTCGGCGTCGGCGCGCTCGACCTGCTCGTCCGGGTGATGGCTCAGCCCGTCCCGGCAGGTGGTAAAGAGCATGGCCGTGGGACAGACCCGGATCAGGTGGATTGCGTCATGGAAAGCGCCGGAGACCATGACCGGCGCATCCTCGCAGTACGCCTTGGCGCTGCGGCTCAGGCAGTCGATCAGCGCCGGCGTGAAATTGACCGGCGCCACCGCCGACGAGCGCACCAGCTCTACCCGGCAGTTCGACCAGTGCTGGTCTGCCAGCAGCCCGAAGGTTTGATCGAGTTGCTGCAGCACCGCCTGCTCTGGATGGCGCAAATCGACGGTGAAGCGCGCCTCGGACGGAATGGTGTTGACCGAGCCGGGCACCAGCGCGAACTTGCCGATGGTGAACCGGATGCGGTCGTCATGGGCATAGACCGCCTCCTTCATCGCGCTGATCAGGCTATGCGCGCCATCCAGCGCATCGGCGCGACTGCTGCGCGGTGTCGTGCCAGCATGGTTGGCTTTGCCGCGCACTATCACCTCGTACCAATGCACCCCCTGGATGCCTGCCACCACCCCAAGCGGCACGCCTTGCTGTTCGAGAATCGGACCTTGCTCGATGTGGAATTCGAGATAGGCGTGGGGGATGAGCGGCGCGCTCCGATACACCAGGCCGTTGTCCTGCAGCAGCGCCAGGGTATGCTGCAGCGCCTCGCCAAAGCCGATGCCGGCATCGTCGCGAGCGCTCACGATGTCCTCATACGCCCGCACACCGGCAAACCAGGACGAGCCCGAGGTTCCGGGAGCAAAGCGGGCGCCTTCCTCGTTGGTCCAGGCGACCACCTCGATCGGCCGACGGTGCTTTGCATCCGCCGCCTGCAGCCCCTGCAGGATCGCTAGCCCCGCCATGACGCCGAGCGCACCGTCGTAGGCGCCGGCGCTGGGCTGGCTGTCCATATGGCTGCCGAGCAGCAGCGGCGGCAATGACGGATCCAAGCCCTCCCGTCGCAGAAACACATTCGCCAGGTCGTCGTACGCTACCGTGCAGCCCAGTTCCCTGCCCCGCGCGGCAAGCCACAGACGCGCTTCGTTATCGTGCGCGTCCAGGGCCAGGCGCCTTATCCCCCGCGGGGACAAGGCGCCTATTCGTGCCTGTTCCTCGACATAACGCCAGAACACACCGCCATCGAGCTGGTCTGCAAACGCCTTTGCCTGCTGCAGCAGGCTTGATATTGCCGGGCTATTCATAGCAGCCCCCCCCTCTGAGCCGGCGCGAGCAGCGTTCTCCTAGAAGAGCATCTGCGGAATCGCCATGCTGAACCAAGGCACGTAGGTGATGAGAAGCAACGCAACCACCATCAGCCCAATGAACGGCAGACTGGCTTTGAACACCTCGTGCAATGACATCTTGGCGATCGCCATCGCCACGAACAGGTTCAAGCCAACCGGCGGCGTCAGCATCCCCACGGAGAAGTTGACCAGGGTGATGATTCCGAAGTGGAGCGGGTCCACTCCAACCTGAGCCGCGATCGGCTGCAGCAGCGGCGATAGGACAATGATGGCGGAAGCGCTGTCCAGGAAGCAGCCGGCAACCAGCATCACCACATTAAACAGCCCCATGACGATCCACGGATCGTTGCTCATAGAGAGCACCTGAGTCGCCAGCTTGGTCGGCGCGCCGGTGCTGGCCAGCAGCCAGGCAAACGCCGAGGCGCCGGCAGTAATCAGCAGCAGAGTTGCGGAAGTCAGGCCGGA
>DASULL010000218.1:0-3370 GCA_036278215.1 Gammaproteobacteria bacterium
CGAGAATATGCATGGGGAAGAAGGTCAGGTTGAAGCCGATGAAGGCCAGCCAAAAATTCCAGCGTCCCAACCGTTCGCTCAGCAGACGGCCGGTGATCTTGGGGTACCAGAAGTAGACCCCGCCCAGCAGCGGGAACACCGCGCCGCCGATCAGCGTGTAATGGAAGTGGGCAACCACGAAGTAAGTATCGTGCACCTGCAGATCCAGCGGCACCGAGGCCACCATCACGCCGGTGAGCCCGCCCAGCACGAACGTGAAAATGAAGCCCAGCACAAACCACAGCGCCGTATTCAGCCGCGGCCGCCCGCTCCACAGGGTGGCGATCCAGCAGAAGATCTGCACGCCGCTGGGAATGGCGATCAGCATGCTGGAAGCGGTGAAGAAGCTCGCCCCCAACCGAGGAAGGCCGGCGGCGAACATGTGGTGCACCCACAAGCCAAACGACAGGAAACCAGTAGCGATCAGCGCCAGCACCATGATTGGATAGGCAACGATCGGCCGCCGGGCGGCGGCGATGACGATGGCTGACACCATGCCCAGCCCCGGCACGAAGATGATGTAGACCTCCGGGTGGCCGAAGAACCAGAACAGGTGCTGCCAAAGCAGCGCGTCGCCGCCTTCGGCGGGGTTGAACAAATGGGTGTCGATCAGCCGATCCATGATCAGCATGGAGGTGGCCACCATCACCGCCGGCATGGCGAACAGGATCATGAAATCGGTGACCAGCATCGCCCAGACGAACAGCGGCATCCGGTTGAGCGTCATCCCGGGCGCGCGCTGCTTGAAGGTGGTGACGATCAGGTTCACCGCCACCGCCAGTGACGAGACCTCGGTGAAGGTGATCATCTGCGCCCACATGTCGATCCGCTTGCCCGGCGAGAATTCCGGGCCGGACAGCGGCACGTAGCCGGTCCAGCCGGCGTCGGGGCCGACGGCAAACAGGAAGGCGATCCAGATCATCAGACCGCCGAACAGATATATCCAATATGAGTAAGCATTCAGCCGCGGAAAGGCGACATTGCGGGTGCCGAGCATCAACGGCACCAGATAAACGCCGAAAGCCTCCATCACCGGCACCGCAAACAAAAACATCATGGTGGTGCCATGCATGGTGAACAGCTGGTTGTAGAGGTCTGGCCCGAGCAGGCTGTTCTCCGGTCGGGCCAGCTGCAGCCGCATGAACACCGCCGATAATCCGCCCAGCGCCAGAAAGACAAAGGCGGTGACGATGAAGCGCCGGGCAACGCTCTTGTGATCCACCTCAACCAGCCAGCTCCACAGGCCAGGCCGCAGGCGCCAGGACGCCAACAGGCGCCGATGCAGCGCTTCACCGTCGAGCTGGCCGTCGTGCACCGGGGCGTTGCCGATCTCGTCGCCGGAGGTACTCATTCCAATCCTTCCAGATAGGCCAATAGCGCCTGCAAATCCTCAGACGGGATCTGCATCACCGGCATGTGCGCGCCCGGCTTGATGGTCTGCGGATCGGTTATCCAGGCAGCCAGATTGCCGGGGGTGTTGGGCAGCGCGCCGGCGGCCAATGTGCGGCGGCTGCCGACATGAGTCAGGTCGGGGCCGACCCGACCGCCAGAGGGCGTACCGCGGATCTGGTGACACAGGGTGCAGGGCTGGCTTAGAAAGACCTGCTGGCCTTTCTGTCGCAGCGGATCGCTGGGCGGTTCGGCAGGTCGCAGCTGCGCCGCCTGCCAGGCATCGAATTCGGCCGGAAGCTGGGCAATAACCAACAGCCCCATATGGGCATGCTGCGCACCGCAGAACTCAGCGCACTGACCACGGTAGACCCCTGGCCGGTCGGCGATCAGGGTCAGCAGATTCTCGCGACCGGTCACCAAATCCTGCTTGCCCATCAGGCTGGGCACCCAGAAGCTATGAATGACATCGGCCGAGGTGAGTTTGAAACGCACTGGCCTGCCGACTGGAATATGGATCTCGTTGGCGGTAGTCAGCACCCGGTCGGGCCGTGGGTCCTCATAGCGCACCTCCCACCACCACTGATGGCCGGTGACATGGATGGTCAGCGGCTCTTCCGCCGGTGTGCTCAGCAAGGCGCGATCAGTCAGATAGCTGTTGACGTTGAGCACCAGCAGCACCAGCACGGTAGCCGCCACCGCTAAACCGATAACGACATGAATCCGCCGCTCAGCGTCTGGATCCGGCGTCAGCTCCGGTGCCTGCTGGCGTCGGCGGCGGCGCAGCAGGGCGATCGCCAGCGCCAGCATGACCAGCAGCCACACCACCGCGCTGACGATAGTGAATAGCCAGATGTGCTCGGCCAGCCGTGCGGCGAGCGGACCCTGCGGCTGCAGCACCGGTACGTGCAGGCTGCAGCCGCCGGCCAGCAGCCCGATCGGCGGCAGCGCAGCCGCCGCTACTCTCATCCCGGCCGCTCCCCGGCCGGCGGGACGCTGCCACTCTCCGGCGGCGGCGCCGGCAGTGCCCGCTGCTCCGACGGATGCGGGAACATACTGTCATTACGGCCGGGCGCGGCCGGCTTGGAGACGTAGCGCCCCATGGAGCGGACATAAGCCACCAGCTGCCAGATCTGCTGATCAGGAATCTTGCCCTGCCACGACGGCATACCGTTCGGGCGGCCATCGCGGATAGTGGCGAAGATCTGCTCCGGCTCGCCGCCGTAAATCCACTTGTCGTCCATCAGCGCCGGCCCCATGCCGCCGCCGCCCTGCGAATGACAGCCGCTGCAGTTGAACCACTGAAACAGCCGCTTGCCCTCGCTGATCTGGAAGGCATTGTTCAGATCCTGTTCGGCCGCGGCGGGAACCGCGGTGGCCGGCGGCGGTGCGTTGCCGGGCCGCAAATGCCCCTGCGCTACCGCCTGCGGCCCGCCAGTGGGTAGCGGCTGGGGCCGAGCCTCATGCTGTTCGCGTTCGCAGCCGGCGAGCGCGAACAGGAGAATGAACAACAACGCGACAGACGTTTTCATTCGTCTCCCTCCCCGACATCCAGCCGCGGCACCCCATAGTTGCGCAGCAGCGCATCGATGGCGGGACGTTGCCGCACCAGGATCTCGTCGAGTTCACGCATGAACTGCTGGTCCTCGCGGCGCACCCCCATGGAAATGTCGAATACCATCGGCAGGGTCGGGCCGTCGATGGCGGGCGCCACCGGCGTCAGCCGCAGCGGCACTCGCTGGCGCGGTGCGAAGTAGCCAGCCTGCGGTCCCCAGACGATGGCGACATCGATCTCGCCGCGCGCCACCGCTTCGACGATGCGGGCTGGCGGGTTGGGCTCGCGATAATCGCCGTAAACGGTATAGCCGCGAATGTTGCCGACCACCCCTCGGCGCGCCAGCGCGTGCGCCGGCGGCGAGTTGGCGCCGTCGTCGCCGATCAG
>DASULL010000219.1:0-3945 GCA_036278215.1 Gammaproteobacteria bacterium
CGGAATGAAATCGGCAAGCACAAGACAGATTACTAGTCGATTCTTTCGTGATATCCACACATAGACCAAGCCGACCTGTCCGTGGCCTTGATCTATTTCCCTGTGATAGGGTCTAGCGGCTTAATTCCGAGAATAAGCTTAAGGGCAGGGCAGCTTTTAATTGCCTCATCCCAGCAGAAGGAAAATCAACATGAAGCTATCCGCCACCAAGTCCACCAACACATCCCGCGGCCGCTTTGCCTACCGCGAGGCGGGGTCGACCGACGGCACGCCGCTGGTGATGCTGCACGGCTGGCCGGAGAGCTCGTACTGTTGGGCGCGGGTAGCGGAGCACCTGCAGCCGGGCCTGCGGGTGATTGCGCCGGATCTGCGTGGGCTGGGTGACAGCACCCGCGAAGGAGAGTTGGCACAGTTCCGCAAGCAGGAGCTGGCGGCAGACATGATCGCCGTGCTGGATACCTTGGCAGTCGGCGAGTTCGCGCTGGTTGGCCACGACTGGGGCGGCATCGTAGCCCAGGAAATAGCCTTGGCGATTCCCGCCCGGGTCCAGCGGCTGGTAATCATGAACATCGCCTTGATCAACAATCTGCGCGGCAACCAGGAGGTGATCGCAGCGGTGCGTGAGCGCGGTGGACCTTATTACTGGTACCAGCACTTCCAGCAGGAGCCGGGCTTGGCCGAGGCGATGATTCCAGGCAACGAGGAAATCTGGCTACGACACTTCCTGCGGACGTGGCACAAGGTCGGCTTCCCGGAAGATGCCGTCCAGGAATATATCCGCTGCTACCGCATTCCCGGCACTGCCGGCACCGGCGCCAACTACTACCGCACCTTCCGCGACGATGCCAAGCGCTGGGCCGGCTTGGCCGGCCACGTCTGGCCCATGCCCAGCCTGTATATCTACGGCAACAAGGATGTCGTGATCATCCCGGAGTACCTTAACCATATCGAGGACTGCTTCCGCGAAATCAGGGTGGAGCAGATCGAGGCGGGGCATTTCCTGCAGGAAGAACAGCCGGAGCTGGTGGCGCGCTACATGAACGAGTTTCTGCAGGTCTGAGCAGCGAGTTTGCGCCTCGCCCGGCGGGGCTGCCCGCGCCTTGGCAGGCACTTCTACAAGCGCGATTGACGCCAGGCAATCTGCAACTTCATGTTGCATAGACCGCATTTTCTATGGTGACATGCACTTCCAGCGCGGAACTTGGCTCGATATTCTATGGTTCACGCTGTATGCGCGTAAGTCGTTATGGCCAAGCTTTCGTTGCAGACGAAGCGAGCCAACTTCCACGCAGGCGGAAAACCGCGAGCATGGTCCGCGGCGACAAGACGAACGCGTCTCGCCCGATACGAAGTTTAAGGTCCCGCTTCGACCGGGATCGGCGCCGCCAGCGGGGCGATAGCGGCTCTTAAAGCAATGTCAGTCGAGCATACCCACAACCGAATACAGCGGTAATAGGTCGTATTGCCGACTGTGTTTCATGTCAATAGACAGCGCCAGTCAGGCGCTGCACCGGAGCAATCAATGGAATACGGGGCGGAAGCCAAGAAGCGTCAACGCATCGAGCAACTCATCGAAGCGGCACGGAACCGCTGGTCGGGCGAGGCAGCAGCCGAACTGGCAGCCCTCATTGAACAGCACTACCGTGGTGACGCAACTGAGGACATTCTGCCGCGCGCTCTGGAACTGCTGCTGACCGAGACCGCTTACTCCGAGCCGGACGACACCGAGCGACTGGCGGCTCTGACGCCCGAGGCGGCTCTGGCACTCAAGCTGTACCGTCCGGCCGGGGCGGCGGACAATACGCTGCGACTGAAGATCTATCATCTCGGCCAGCCAATCACCCTGTCTGCGACCCTGCCCATGCTCGAGAACATGGGCGTGGAGGTCGTCGACGAGCGGCCCTACATGGTGAATTCGACGGATAATCAGCCGGCCTGGATTCGCGACATCGGCCTGCGCTATCCGGCAGGGCTGGCCGGCGATGAGGCACAGCTGCGCCAGTTGTTCCAGGAGACCCTGACAGCAGTCTGGCAGGGCGAGGCGGAAAACGACGGCTTCAACAAGCTCAGCCTGTACGCCGGCCTGACTTGGCGAGAAGTTGTCATCCTGCGCGCCTACGGCAAGTATCTGCGCCAGGCCGGCACCACACTCAGCCAGGCTTTCATCGAAGAGACCTTGGCCCACTATCCGCAGATCGCCCGCGACCTGGTGCTGCTGTTTCACGCCCGTCTGTCGCCGGCTGAACACGACGAGGCGCGGGCGCAGGAGCTGGTCGAGCGGATCGAGGCGGCACTGAACGATGTCCCCGGGCTCGACCAGGACCGCATCCTACGGCGCTACCTGGCCGCCATCCGGGCTACCCTGCGCAGCAACTACTACCGTCGCAACGCCGATGACAGCTACAAGAATCAACTGGCGCTGAAGCTGTTGCCGCGGCAGATTCCGGACATGCCGCTGCCGCTGCCGGCGTATGAAATCTATGTCTACTCGCCGCGTTTCGAAGGCGTGCACCTGCGGGGTGGCGACGTCGCCCGCGGCGGTATCCGCTGGTCGGATCGACACGAGGACTTCCGCACCGAAGTCCTGGGGCTATTGAAGGCGCAGACGGCGAAGAACGCCATCATCGTGCCGGTCGGCGCCAAGGGCAGCTTCTGTCCGAAGCAACTGCCGGAAGGCGACCGGAATGCGGTGCAGGCGGAAGTACGGGCCTGCTACACCGATTTCATCCGCGGCCTGCTCGATATCACCGACAACCGCATCGACGGCCAGATCGTGCCGCCAGCCGACGTAGTCCGCCACGATGGCGACGATCCGTATCTGGTGGTGGCGGCCGACAAGGGCACGGCCACCTTCTCCGACCTCGCCAACGGCGTCTCGGCGGAATACGGCTTCTGGCTGCGCGATGCCTTCGCCTCCGGCGGCGGCACCGGCTACGACCATAAGAAGATGAGCATCACCGCCCGCGGCGGCTGGGTGTCGGTCAAGCGGCACTTCCGCGAGCTCGGGCTGAATACGCAACAGGAAGACTTCACCGCGGTCGGCATCGGCGACATGTCCGGCGACGTGTTCGGTAACGGCATGCTGATGTCGCCGCATATCCGGCTGATCGGCGCCTTCGATCACCGCCACATCTTCATCGATCCGAACCCGGATGCGGCGGTTTCCTACGAGGAGCGCAAGCGGCTGTTTGCTCTGCCCGGCTCGAGCTGGGACGACTACGACCGCAGCAAGGTATCGGCGGGCGGCGGGGTCTGGCCGCGCAGCGCCAAGTCGATTGCGCTGACACCGCAGATCCGCAAGGCGCTCGGCATCGAGCAGGAGCGGCTGTCGCCGAACGAGCTGATGCGGGCCATTCTGCAGGCTCCGGTGGACCTGCTCTGGAACGGCGGCATCGGCACCTACGTCAAGGCCTCGACCGAGTCCCATGCCGACGTCGGCGACAAAAACAACGATGCTATCCGGGTCGATGGCCGCAACCTGCGCTGCCGGGTGGTTGGCGAGGGCGGCAACCTCGGCTTCACTCAGCTTGGCCGCATCGAGTACGCGCTCAAGGGCGGCCGCAACAACACCGACGCGATCGACAACTCCGGCGGCGTCGACTGCTCCGACCACGAGGTCAACATCAAGATCCTGCTCGGCGAGGTCGTCGACGCCGGTGCGTTGACCATGACGGAGCGCAACCAGTTGCTGGTCGACATGACCGACGAGGTGGCGCGGCTGGTGCTGGCGGACAATTACCAGCAAACCCAGGCACTCAGCTTGGCCGAGCTACACGCCCGCGAACAGCTCGACCAGAACGGCCGGTTGATTCGCTTCCTCGAGCGCGAAGCCGGGCTCGACCGCCAGCTCGAATTCCTGCCGACCAACGAGGTGCTGGCGCAGCGCGCTGCCGACGGCATCGGCCTGACCCGGCCGGAGCTCGCCATACTGCTGGCTTATGTGAA
>DASULL010000220.1:0-3289 GCA_036278215.1 Gammaproteobacteria bacterium
GAACTATGCGTAGGTACGGGAGCGGGTCGAGGCCACGCCGGCTCTGCTCAGCAAGGGGCCAAGTTTCGCCGCCTACGCCATCCTCGACTTCGTAGTCGACAGCTACCTGCCGATCGTCGATCACTTCGAGGATCGTCTTGAATCGTTGGAGATTGACATTTTCCACGGCCAAGCCGATCGCGAAGCCATTGGCCGGTTGTACGGCTTGCAGCGACAGTTATTGTCGCTGCGGCGGGCAGTAGCACCGCTGCGGGAAGTCTGCGCCCAGCTGATGAGCTTCCAGCAGGAATTCATTCCGGCCGGGATGAGTGTCTGGTTTCGTGATGTCAACGATCACGTGATCCACGTGATCGAGGCCATCGACAACATGCTGGCGAAGTTGTCGGCGGCGATGCAGGTGAACCTGGCCTTTGTCGCTATCCACCAGAACGACGCGGTGAAGAAGCTGGCCGGCTGGGGCGCAGTGCTAGCCGTGCCGACGGTCGTGTTCAGCCTGTACGGCATGAATTTCCAGTTCATGCCGGAGCTGGATTGGACCTGGGGCTACCCGGTCATCCTGCTGGGCACCGCGGCGGGTTGTGTAGCGCTGTATCGCATGCTCAAGCGGTCGGGCTGGCTCTAGAGGCTGGCGCATACCTGCCGTGCTTGGCCTTGCTCGCGAGATTACCCTTGCCGACCAGCCTGCGGCTGTAACGGAGCAGCGCCGCGTTTCGCTCGCGGCGCTATGCCGGGCCTTGGTAGGGCTTAGCCCAGGAAGGCGAACTTCAGCACGAACAGCGCGGCAATCGTCAAAAGCGCCGCATTCAGCTGCTTGATTCGGCCGCTGGCCAGTTTCACCGCCACATAGGCGATGAAGCCGAGGGCGATGCCATTGGCGATGGAGAAGCTCAGCGGCATGGCCAGAGCGGTTACCAGCGCCGGTGCTGCATCGGTGATGTCTTCCCAGTCGATGTGGGACAAGCCGCTGGTCATGAGGGTGGCGACGTAGAGCAGCGCCGGGGCGGTGGCGAAAGCCGGCACCATGGAGGCCAGCGGGGCGAAGAACAGGGCCAGCAGGAACAGCGCTGCCACCACGACCGCGGTCAGGCCAGTGCGGCCGCCGGCGGCGATTCCGGCGGTGCTCTCGATGTAGCTGGTGGTGGTGGAGGTGCCGAGGGCGGCGCCGGCCATGGTGGCGCTGCTGTCGGCCATCAGGGCGCGTCCCAGACGCGGCAGGTTGCCGTTGCGATCCAGCAGGTTGCCGCGGTGTGCTGCTCCGATCAGGGTGCCGGAGGTGTCGAACAGGTCAACGAACAGGAAAGCGAAAATGATGCTGATCAGGCCGACGTCGAAGGCGCCTTGCAGATCCAGTTGCAGGAAAGTCGGCGCCAGGCTGGGCGGGGCGGAAGCGAAGCCCCGGTACTCGACCATGCCCAGTAGAAAGCCGAGGAAAGTGATCGCGATGATGCCGACCATTACCGCGCCCATGACGCGTCTGGCGGCGAGCGCGCAGATCAGCATAAAGCCCAGCCCGGTGAGCAGCGCTTCGGCAGAGGTGACATCGCCGAGAGTGACCAGGGTAGCCGGGTTGGCGACGATGATGTCGGTGTTATGCAGCGCGATCAGCGCCAGGAACAGGCCGATGCCGGCGGCGATGCCGAGCCGTAGCGACTGCGGGATGCTGTTGATGATCCACTCGCGAATGCGAAAGATGCTCAGCAGAAAAAACAGGAAGCCGGACATGAATACCGCGCCCAGCGCCACCTGCCAGCTATGTCCCATCTGGCCGACCACGGTATAGGTGAAGAAAGCGTTCAGCCCCATGCCGGGGGCCAGGGCGATGGGGTAGTTGGCGAACAGGCCCATGATCAGACTGCCGGTGGCGGCGGCCAGGCAGGTAGCGGCGAATACGGCGCCGTAATCCATGCCGGCGGCGGCCAGCACGCTGGGGTTGACCACGATGATGTAGGCCATGGTCAGAAAAGTCGTTACGCCGGCGATGACTTCGGTCTTGAGGTCAGTCCCGTGCGCCTTGAGTTGAAAAAGTCGTTCCAGCATCGTGGACCCTTGTGTGCCCAGGTTTTTAGTTTGTTCTCGGGCTAACCGGCCGAGGGCGTCATTAGAAAGCCCCAAGCCGATTCTTGCAATTGCCTTGTGCTCCCGCCTGTTCGCCGAGGTTGGCGCAAACAGCCTGCTGCGGCGAGAATCGCCGCTCCCGATTCAGGAACACCGAGACAATGCCGCAACCGATCGAAAGTCCACAGAACCCGCAGTTCAAGCGCTGGAGGTCGCTGCTGGACAGCCGCGGCATGAAGAAGCAGGGTCAGTTTCTGCTCTCCGGCCGGAAAACCGTGCCGGAAGCCTTGCGGCGTCATCCCGAGCGTTTCCATGCCCTGCTGTTTCACAGCGACGAGCAGCTTGCCGGGCTGCAGCAGCCGCCGGGGCTCGGCTGCTACCGGCTGGCCCGGCCTTTGTTTGCCGAGCTGGACATCATCGGGACCGATGCGCCGTTGCTGGTGGGGAGTCTGCCGGAGTTTCCGGCTGCCGATCTTGGCGCACCGCCACAGGGGCTGGAGCTTATCTGTGCGCTTGGCAATCCGGACAATCTTGGCGCGCTGCTGCGTAGCGCCGCTGCCTTCGGCGCCCGCCGGGTGATCCTGTTGGAGGAAGCGGCGCATCCGTTCCATCCGCGCGCTCTGCGCGCCGGCGCCAACGCCCAATTCGAGCTGGAGCTGGCGCAGGGTCCGGGCTGGGCGGCACTGGCTGGCGCCGCCGGCCCTATGCTGGCGCTGGACGCGCGCGGCGAGGCGCTGTCGGAATTCAGCTGGCCGGCCAATGTACGTCTGGTGCTGGGCGAAGAGGGGCAGGGTTTGCCGGCGGCGCTCGGGGTGCGTCGGCTGTCGATCCCGACCACGGGAGCGGTGGAATCGCTCAACGCCACCGTCGCTGCCAGCCTGGCGCTGTTTTCTTACTACAGCGCCCGTGGCCGGCAGCTCTAGGCAGGCTCTGGTTCAAAGGTGCGGGTCGCTCCCAATCAGGCTTCGGCCCGCATCCCGGCTGCGCGCAGCTGTGGCTGCAGAAACGCGGCCAGCAGTAGGCCGATGGCGAGCAGGATGTTGAAGGCATAAGGCGCCTGCGGCAGGAACTGGTACAGCGACATGCCGATGAAAGGGGCGAAGGTGACGGCCATGCCGCCAGTGGCGTTCATCAGGCCGGCAACGCCGCCCTGTTCGTCCATGCCGACCGCCAGCGACGCGCCCGCCATCACGCCGGGCCGCAACAGGCCGAAGGCAAAGCCAAGCAGCGTGAT
>DASULL010000221.1:0-4894 GCA_036278215.1 Gammaproteobacteria bacterium
ACATAATCGCGCTTGATGCGTGCATAGGCTTCACTGAAAGCCCGCAGCTCCTCGAGCGGCAGCTCGACCCGCTGTTCGACGTCAGCGGACACGGTGGTCGGCGCCACCGAGCCGAAAATACCTAGAGCCACACCGGTGCACAGCGCAAGGAAAGTAGATCTGATTCGCATGTAGCTGCTCCTGGCGGATAAATCGTTACGGTCGCCGCCCGGGCGCCGTGTTATGGCCAGTAAACAATCAACTACCGAGCCGTTCCGTGACCGGTGTCACCTATAAGCGACAACATAGCGGGCATTAGCCACAGTTACGCACTATGATCCGCCCGCTGCTGGACGCAGCCATTGCAATGGATTAACAGGCTTGCCCCCCGCCCGCACCTCGAAGTATACCCCTGCGGCGCGTGGCATACCGCCGGCGCCTACCGAGGCGATCACCTCCCCCGGCTGCACCCAGTCGCCATTTTCCTTAAAAATCGCTTCGTTGTTTCCGTACAAAGTCATGAAACCGTCGCCGTGATCAATAATCAGCAGCAGACCGAAGCCGCGCAACCAGTCGGCAAAGACCACGTGCCCGCGGGCTACCGATCGCACCGGCTCGCCTTCGCGCCCCTGGATCAGCACACCGCTCCAGCGCATCCCGCCTATTCCTCGATCTTCGCCGAAGCGCGCCAGCAGCGGACCGTTCAGCGGCCACTCCAGCTGGCCGCGACCATTGCGGAAGGGCTGCTTGTCCAGGCGCAGATCCTTCACATCGGCGAGTGCGCCGCGTAAACGCTCCAATAGCTGCTCCAGTTCCGCGGCATCGGCTTTGAGCCGGTCAAGCTCATCGCCCCGCGTTGCAATGCGGGCTTCTATCGCCACCAGCGCCTCGGCCCGCTGCGCCCGTGCCGCTGCGATCTCCTGCTGGCTCACCAAGGCCTGCAGCCGCAACTGCTCCAGCACCGCCTTTTCCGACGCCAGCTCCTGCTCCAGTTTCGAGAGCCGCAGCAGCTGCGCCGCCGCCGCGTCCATTTCCTGTTTACGCGCTGCCTGCAGGTAACGGTGGTATGTCAGGATGCGCCCCAGCCGCAGCGGATCGTCGGCATTCAGCAACAGCTTGAGATAGCCACTGCCACTATTGGCGTACGCCGCTCGTAGCTGCTGCCCCAGCTGCTCGCGGTGCGCTCCGATGCGGGCCTGCTGAGCCGCTACCTCACGCCCCAACGCAGCAACTCGCCGATCGGCATCCGCCAGCTGCTGCTCCACCTCGCGCAAGCGCCCCGCCGCTGCGGCGACAGCCGCATCAAGCTTACGCAGCTGGGTGCTAACTTCATCCTGCCGCGCGCGCTCCTGCCGCATCTGCAGCTGCAACTGCTGGATGCGCTGCCGCACCTGCTCCAGCTGCGCCTGCGACTCTTTGTAATCTGCCCCGGCACCCAAGCCCGGCGCACTCGCAAGCAAGCCGGCCAAAGCTAGGGTATACGCCAGATAGTGGAGTTTCATGTCGCGGTCGTGAGGGATTAATATCAATATAGTGATGAACTGCGCTTATTCGCCGATAGCAATGCTGTATCATTCCCTGCAGTTTGTCAGTCTCCGGCTACACTCACAGTACCAACATCCTTCCGGTAGAAAAGACGACCCGGCAATCCGGGCTACACAGTAACAACAAGAGGGTCCAAGGAATGGTCTCGACCGTTGAAGATGATATCCAACCCGCAGCCCGTGCTCTCAAAGCGATGTCACATCCGCTGCGATTGCATATTCTTTGCGTCTTGGCCGACACCGAGGTCAACGTGCAAGATATCGTGACGGAAGTGGGCACGTCACAGAGCAACATCTCCCAGCACCTGGCCATCCTTCGCGAGAAAGGCATCATTGCCGCTCGCAAAGACGCGAACCGCGTTTTTTATCGTGTTCAGGACAGGCGGATTCTGAATCTTATTGGTATGATGCGCGACGTATTTGCGGCGCCGCGCTACCCCAGGGCCATGCCTTAGTCGTGCGGCGCCGTCCGCGAACCACGGGACGGCGCACGTATGGATCAGGTCATCGAGTTTATTGGTAATCATCCTCTGCTGGTGCTCGCCACAGCCGCAGTCACGGTCGCGATCATCGTGACCGAAGGACTGCGGCTGCGGACGGGCTCCAGCAGCCTTGAGCCTTCGGCTGCAACTCTGTTGCACAATAGAGAAGACGCTCTTTTCGTCGACATCCGCAATGAAGCGGATTTCCGCAAAACCCGCCTTCCAGGTGCCGTGCACCTGCCGGCTGCGACCATCGAGCAGGGGTTGGACAAGCTCAAGCGCGATCGCAGTAAACCGCTCATCATCTATTGCAATACCGGCATGCAGACCGGCCGCGTCGCCGCTCAGCTGAAAAAGCTCGGTTTCGACCGCGTCTATCAACTGCGTGGCGGCCTCGCCAGTTGGCAGAGCGCCGGCTATCCGGTCGACAGCAAATAAAGATCCGAGGATACAGCCATGGCTGACGACAACAAGCAGGCGGGCGCCGAGCAGACTTTCCATATCGCCAAGATCTTTCTGAAGGACGCGTCATTGGAAGTGCCCAACGCGCCGCAGATCTTCCAGTCCGGCGAATGGACACCTGAGATCAACGTCGATCTGGGCACCCGCGGCAACCCAATTGGCAACAATGCCTACGAAGTGATCCTCAGCGTCACCGTAACCACCAAGCTGGGCGAACAAACGGCTTACCTGTGTGAAGTTCACCAGGGCGGGATTTTCCAGCTGACCGGTTTCGATCAGCAGACCCTGAACGGGCTGCTAGGCAGCTACTGCCCATCTGTCCTCTTTCCTTATGCGCGCGAAGCGGTTTCCGACCTGGTCGCCAAAGCCGGCTTCCCGCAGATGCTGCTTGGTCCGGTGAACTTCGACGCCCTCTACGCCCAGCGCCTGCAGGAAGCCAGCCAGAACGGCCAACCGCCGGCCAACGAACGGCATTAAGCCATGACGCGTTGGGCCGTGCTTGGTGCCGGATCATGGGGCACCGCGCTCGCGCTGGTGCTGGCACGCAGCGGCAACGACGTCCTGCTCTGGGATCATGACCCGGCGCGGGCCGACAGCCTCCGCCGGGAACGCGAAAACCGCCGCTACTTGCCCGGCATAGCGCTGCCGGAAAGCATCACCCCCGTTGCCGGGCTTGAGCAGGCTCTGAGTCCGGATCGTCAGATCCTGCTGGTCGTTCCCAGTCATGCGTTTCGCGGCATGCTGGAGCGGCTCAGGCCGTTCTTTCCACAAGGCCGGCCGCTGACCTGGGCAACCAAGGGGCTGGATGCCGCCTCCGGCGGTTTTCTCCACCATGTCGCCGCCGAGGTCCTGCCGCACGGAGGGCCGTTCGCCGTTCTGTCCGGTCCGAGTTTTGCCGCCGAAGTCGCCCGCGAGATGCCGACCGCGGTGGTGGTCGCCTCACCGGATGCGCAGTTTGCCACCGCAGTGGCACAAAGTTTTCACAGCGAATCGTTCCGGGTCTACACCAGCCACGACATCGTCGGCGTGGAACTCGGCGGTTCGGTCAAAAACGTCTTGGCCATCGCCACTGGCATTTCCGACGGTCTCGGCTTTGGCGCCAACGCCCGGGCGGCGCTGGTAACCCGTGGCTTGGCGGAATTGGTCCGGCTGGGCGCGGCACTGCAGGCCGATCCGCAGACGCTGATGGGCTTGAGCGGCGTCGGCGACCTGATCCTCACCTGCACCGACGATCAATCCCGCAACCGCAGGCTGGGGTTGGCTCTCGGTCGCGGCCGCAGCTTGGCCGAAGCGCAGGCGGATATCGGTCAAACGGTGGAGGGTGTGCGTACTGCCGCCGAAGTACTGGCGCTGGCACAGCGGGTCGGCGTGGAAGTGCCCTTATGCGAACAGGTCTACCGGGTACTGCACAGCGAAGCCACCGTTGCCGATGCCATGCGCGAGCTGATGCAGCGTGCGCAGAAGGCGGAGTTCGGCGACTGACAATTAGTTAGTGCTCACCATAGAGAGCACAGAGAAAGACGGGGGATTAACCGCAAAGACACCAAGGTCACGAAGAGGCACAAAGAAAGAACCTTAACTTTGTGTGCTTTGTGCCTTTGTGGTTAATCTTCTCTCTTCCCCTCCGTATCTCTGTGGTGGAGGCCTTACCCCCCACCGGCAAAACCTTGCTGCCGCCAGGCTTCATAGACCACGACACTGACCGCATTCGACAGGTTCAGGCTGCGACTTCCCGGGACCATAGGAATACGCAGCTGCTGTGCTGGCGCCAGCTGCTCCAACATTCCGGCCGTTAGGCCGCGGGTTTCCGGGCCGAACACGAAGCAATCACCCGGCTGATAGTCGACTTGGTGATAACCGGTTTGTGCCTTGCTGGTGAAGGCGAATATCCGCTCGGGACGAACGGCGCCAAGAAAGGCGGCGATGTCGGCATGCTCCCGCACCCGCGCCCATTCCCGATAGTCGAGGCCGGCTCGACGCAAGCGGCTGTCTTCCATGGCGAAACCGAGCGGATGGATCAGATGCAGCTCAGCGCCGGTGTTGGCACACAGGCGGATGACATTGCCGGCGTTAGGCGGGATCTCGGGCTCGATCAGGATGACGTGAAACATGGCGCGGCATTGTGGCGGTACAGCGCCATCCTGTCTACGCGGCTAGCTGCCCTCAATGCAGCCGCGACGGCCGATGCATATAAAAAGTCTGCGGCGCTGTGCGGGTGACGACCTGACCACTGGCGTCCAACACCTCTGCCACCAGCGTGTGGGCGCCACGATCGACGTTCACTAGAGTAAACGCGGTCGAGCTGGCCGGCTCGGCAGCCGCCTTGCCATCCACCAGCAAGCGCACCGTGTGTTCAGGCCGCAGACTCGGCTCCAGCGCCACGATGACCCCGACTTCGCCGGGAGCGTTGCGGATGGTTTCTTCGGC
>DASULL010000222.1:0-17086 GCA_036278215.1 Gammaproteobacteria bacterium
CCGCCGCAGCAACGGCGCACTCATTAGCGCCGACGACATCAGTCATCACGCCGCCAATATTCTCAGCGGCATGCACAGCCTCGGCGGTTTACCCGACCGCGCCATGATCGAGGAGCGGGTACATTTCGACCCCTATTTCGACCGGATCAGCTATCAGGGGGTGCCGGACGTGCGGGTCGTGGTCTATCGCGGTGTGCCGGTAATGGCGATGATCCGCCTGCCGACCCGCAGTTCCGATGGCAAGGCGAACCTCAATCTCGGCGGTGTCGGCGTCGGAATCGACATCGGCAGTGGCCGCACGATTGGCGCCGTCTCCGCCAACCGGCCGATACAGCGTCATCCCGACACGCTCGAGCCTTTGCTCGGTCTGGAAATCCCCGGCTGGAACGAGTTGCTGGTTCTGGCCGCCCACTGCCAGTCGTTGTGCGGCCTCGGCTACCTGGGAGTCGATTTGGTGCTGGATGCACGCCGGGGGCCGTTGGTGCTGGAGCTGAACGCCCGGCCGGGGCTTGCCGTCCAGCTGGCCAATGGGCACGGACTGCGTCACCGCCTGGATCAGGTCGACGCATTAACTTCGATACCGGCCGACCCCGAATTGCGTGCTGCACTGGCCCGGGAGCTCGCCGGTGAGAGCTCTTCTGCCGGGACGGACTCGGACTCCTGGCTGGCGGGAGCTGGCGGCTTGGCTCAAACCGCCTGAGGTTGGTTACACGGGCGGCTGACCCGATAGAAAGTCCCGGCCTGGTTTCTCCCGCGGCACCAGCTTAACTGCCGCTCTGGACCGAGGCTGGGAAGTGCTCGCGCAGCGTGACAGGCACGCCGGTCAGGAAAGTCCGTACTACTCGCTCGATGTGTCCGTCCAGGTCTTCCGTGACCGGCAGGTGGTAAATCCACTTGCGGATGGCAATGTAGTAAATGCCGCCATGCAACCCGATCACCAGTTCCAGCTCGGCGTCGGTCAGGGGAACAGCATCGGGCCCCGGCAGCCCTGCCAGTTGCCGCAGTTCGCCACACAGGGGCACGAACAGATGTTCACGGAGGAGGGCGAGATAGCGCTGGTTGATGCTGACGCCCTTCAGCCCGGCGAACATGAAGATGCGAGTCCATTCGTAATCGAAGATGGCGCGGGTGTATTCCTTGTACAGCTGGATCAGCCGCTCCTCCAGCGAGCGGCTGCGGTCCAGAATCAGCGGCTTCCAGTGCGGTTGCCAGCGCTTCAGGTAAACCTCCTGGTAAACCCGCTCGATCAAGGAGTCCTTGCTGGGGAAGTAGCGATAGAGCAGCGGTTGGGTGATGCCCAGTCGTCTGGCCAGCTCTCGCGTCTGCCCCTCAAAGCCGACCTCGGCAAAGAAACGGATCGCGCCAGCGACAATCAACCGCTCTCTCTCCTGCGGATCCAGCCGCTGGCGGCGAGTGTTGGTGCTTTGCTTCCGTACACTGCCTGCTTTGCTCACCTTTTACCCCTGCCTGCAAATGTCTGCCTGTTCATAGATCTAGCTATTCTCCACCGCCAGCGAGTAAATGCCACTGCTGGTAGGGAAGGGGTGGCGTGGTAATGGTAAATCACATGATGAATAAAGCGTCGAGTAAGAGTGCTGCCAGCGCCGCGAAGTGGAAAATAAAGGCGGCTTATTTCGACTGCGCGCGGCCTCGCTGCATCAAGGAAATTCTGGAGATTTTCGCGGAATATGGCGAGGATGTAAAAGTTATTGCCGGCGGGCATAACCTAGCGCTAATGCTGAACATGCGTATCGCCTCGCCGGATCACATGGTAGATATCAACCAGATCGGCACGCTTAGCGGCATTGAATCGCTTGCCGGCCGCCGCCCCCGTAGTGGGGCTTTTATCTATCTGTCGAGCTGCCATCGCGAGCTTCAAGGGCCAGCACTACACGATCGACCTCGACTACGATGAGTTCGTGCACAGCCACGTGGTGGCGATCCGCGACAAGTTCGGCTACGAGTCTAAGGTCAAGCACGACTACAGCTTCGGCCTGCCGACGCTGACCACCGACATCAACGGCAACCAGAGCGGCTGTGCTCCGTCAGCGACAACGGCCGCACCCGGCGCTACGACGCCGACGAGCGGATCGTTAAGTGGACCGCGCAAGGGGAGACGGCCTACGTCCTACGTCAACCGCTACTCCACCATGCGCAACGGCACGCTTGCCAACAAACACGTCTTCGTCGGCAGCGCGCGGCTGGCGAGCACGCTGGTGCCGGGGCTGCGGCCAGCGGGCCGGCCGGCAATACCCAGGCGTAGACGGTGCTGCGAACGTCCAGGACTTGCACAAGAACCCGCGCCTTGTCGACGGCACCAACCCGCCGCCGGAGCCGCCACCACCGGGCACACCACCCGCACCTGGCACAGAGCAGCCGGAAGGCAACTTCCGCTACTACGTTCACCCGGATCATTTAGGCTCGGTAAGTGATGTCACCGACGGCAACGGGCAGCTCTACGAGCACCTGCAGTACCTCCCCTTCGGCGAGGCATAGGTGGAGATGCGCTCGAAGCAATGATGGATTTTCTATTGAATGGCAGCCTGTCTTCTGCGCCTTTGTAAAAGAGAGCAGGTTTTCAAACCTGCTCTCTTAGGTGGTGCTAAGGCATCGGCGCCGTAAACATGAACCAGTCGATGTCGCCTTCAGTCAGATAACGTTCGAGTGGTTGCTTGAGGGTCAGTACCGATGCGCTATTGGGCGTATCGTCTGGCTCTCCCGCTGCGATGGCAGCCATGCCAGCCCAACTGAGACTGGCCGTGCCCTGGGTGACCTGAACCATATAGTTTTTGGTGGGCCAGCTAGGCCAAGATGGCATTACCTTGAGGTAATAGGTCGCACCAGGAGCTAGATCATAGGCGATTTGAGAAGAGCGGATGCCAGAATGCGACCTCAGGGAGGGCGCGGTGGGGTTCGAAAGAATCCGTGAGTCGTAGAGGAGGATTGAGTTATCGTCGAAGCCGTAGGTTTCGAAGATAACCGAAAAGGTTGGCTCAGACAGCGAGAGTTTGAATGCCGCGCCGTTCTCGGTGCCGGCTCCGTTGATGATAGCCTTTACGATGCCATCGGCAGGGGTCGTAAACGCACACGACTCTTGCTTTTTTGCGCCAATATTGTTGCTCGTGCATAGGATCGTGTTGTTGCCGCCGCGCACTTCGAGCTTGATGTCGTCAGTGACGTTCGCGGCGGTCAACGTGTACTTCCAGCCGGCGCTTAGGAAAAGGGTGTAAGTGCTGGTTGAAGCCGGCGCGACTTGGCCATGGTACGGCAGGTCCGCGAGCGTCAGCGTCTTGGTTTCCGACACTCCCTTCTCGTCGTCACTGTTGGTTACCGTGACTTTTTGATCATAAACGGCGTTGTACATGGAGTCAGTGCCGGGGACCGTGGCAACGGTCAATTGATAGGCGATTGGCCCATCGAGCACCGTGTCATCCTGGCCATGGACAGTCACCGTCTGAGCGCTCCGCCACTCACTGGGGGCAAATTCCAAGGTTATGGTATCGACCGGCATTGTCGGGCTGTCACCGCCGGACAGGAGACCCTCTGCAGGGTTCCCGGAGCTGACGCTGACGAAAACATTGGCCACCGGCTCGCTCGATAAGGCCACGGTGAAGGTGGCGGAGAGGCCATCCTCCGATGTGGTGAGACCAGTGCTGGGGGTGATAACCAAGCCCGCTGTGTCGTTGTCGTAAACCGTAACTTGCTTTGTGACCGCGGCAAGCCCTTCATAATTGGTGTCGGCGCTTGTGGCCGGTCCCAGAGTAATACTGTAATTCTGGTACCAGCTCCCAGCCACGAAGTCATCCACTGCCTGGACCGTTACCGTCTGGTTGGTGCTCCAATTAGCGGGTGTGAACGTCAGCGCTAGTGACTCATGGAAGGTGGAGCCGCCATCCTTGCTAATCAGAAGCTCGTTCGCGTCGGGCACGCTGAGCGGCACGATCACATCCGCTACAGGCTTCGTTTTCAGTGCGACCGTAAAGCTGCCGTCCGACCCGCCCTCGTAGGCGTACACGTAGGAGTTGCTGACCGTGAGGCCGGCCTTGTCGTTGTCCGCGTTGGTGGCCGAAACGGACTGCGCCGGCAGGGTGAGATAGTCGTCGTCCAGAGTCAGGCCGGTATCGACGGCAACACCGATGGTGTAGATCTGATCGCCATCGATCTCGTTGTCATCCTGCCCTACGACGGTGACCGTTTGGGCAGTCTTCCAGTCGGCAGTGGTAAAGGTCAGGGTGATCGAATCGACGGGCGTGCTGGGTGAACTGCCGCCCTTAACGCGTCCTTCGGTGGTGTCGTTCGAGGTCACCTTGATGACGACAGTGTCGGTCGGTTCCTTCGCCAGGGAAACGATGAAAGTATCGCTTTTGCCACCTTCGTTGGTTTGCAAATTCGAACCCTGGATATTCACCCGGGCGCTATCGTCATCGATGTTTGTCACCGCCACAGCCTTGGCGCTCAACGCCGCATATTCGGTTGCGCCTGTTGGAGGGCCGACGGTGATGTTGTAGGTGATATCGCCGTCCTGAGCGGTATCGTCCACCGGATTCACCGCCACAGTTTGCGGTGTCCGCCAGTTAGCCGGGGTGAAGGTCAAATCAAGTGAGGCGCTTGGCGACATCTCGTTACTGGATACCTGACCTTCTGTTAAGTCGGTACTGGTGACTGGGATGACGACATCTTCCGTCGGCTCGGTGTTCAGCTTCACAGTGAAGGTGGCGGTCTGCCCCCATTCCGCAGTCGTCAACGTATTGGCGCTGAGGGTAAAGCCGGCAATATCATTATCGTCATTGGTCACCGATACCGTGTCGGCGATGAGGCCGTTGTAGTCGGCATCGGTGCTGGTAGCAGGGCCCACAGTGATTTCGTAGGTTCGACTGCCATCGGCGATGACATCGTCGACCGGGTAGACGTAAACCCACTGTGGATATAACCAATTGCTTTGATCAAACGTCAGCGTCTTTTTCGTAACGACGTTCCGGGAATAATCGAAAGTCCCTTCTGACGCGTCACTGATGGTAAGCGGCACAGTGACGGTGCCGGTAGGTTTGAGATTGAGGCGAACCGAAAAAGAATCTGAGCGCCCTCCCTCCACCGTGGAGAGGCTGGTCGGTGAAACCGTGATGCCTGGGCCGTCGGTGTCAATGTTGGTGACGTCGATGCTCGGCTTGGCGACCTTTATATAGTTCAAATCCATCGACCAGACCCAGGTGACCGCCACCTTGTAGGTCTGATTACCGTCGAGCACCGGGGTGGGATCCGGTTGCCCCTTTACTTCTATTATCTGAGGGATGTTCCAGTTTGCTGGTGTAAAGGTCAAATCGATCCAGTTGCTAAAGTCGGAGCATGAAAAGCAACTCGTATCATGATCAGACCGAATTAGCCCTTCGGTTATGTCAAGGGATTTTACGGTTATCTCGACGTCACTGGCGGGCTTCGTCTTGAGGGTGACAGCAAAGGTATCAATGGTGCCGTCTTCGGATGTGGTTAGCGTAGTTTTCGAAAATTTGATGCCGGGTGCGGGTGATCCCCCGCCGCCGCCTCCCCCTCCGCCGCAGGCGGAAAGGCTCAAAGCGAGGAGGGCTGTGATCAGTGCTGAAGAAATTTTATTGATTTTCATTCTTGTTTATTCCCCCAAGGTGCCAGTGCCCCATCCGGTGCGGCGACTTGGTTATTCGTATTCTGGCCCGGAAGTGGAAGGTACGATACGGGGCGTAAAAAGACCAGCCAGCCATGTCACGTTGTGAGTGCTAATTTAACGGAAATAGCCAAAGTAGAAACAGAAGGGCAGAGGGCCCTTTGAGCCGGTTCGGACTGTTGTTGCCGCAGGCTATTCGGGTCGGTAGCAAGTGCCGGGGGAGGGCAGCCAGCAAGCGCAGGCGGGGCTGAGTAATCCAGTCTTCAAACGCCAAGTCCGGTGGCAGCATCTGGAGGAAGGGACGTATAAACCGCTTGGCACAGAGCTGTCCGAGCGCCAGGATTTCCGCAAAAATCAACACCAGACGGGCGGCACAATTCCAATGCCGGGGACGAACCAGCCGCAGCTCGCCCAAGAAAAATTTCCGCTACCACGTTAACCCGGATCATCTGAGCTCGCCGAGCTGTGCCACTGATAGCCACGGGTAATTCTGCAAGCACCTCCGGTATGCCGTTAGGCGAAACCCGGATGGATAGGGCTAGGAGCAGGCGAAACGAACCGAGGCGCCTTTTTCGTTCGAAATCTGCTTGTCCGCTTCTTTTGCCTGGATGGCAAAACCTAAGTAAATGCGCTTTTCTGTATTCTCTGCGAGGCGGCTTGAGCCACTAACAAAACTCTAGCGGGTGCTAAGCACGCTTGGCCTCAAGCCCAGCCCCGCTGGGTCTGTGCCACTCGCCTTTATGGCCGCTGGTGCGGCCATCTCGCGGCTAAAGCCGTATTACGCCCTTTATGGGTGCTCCTACAGGGTGCCAGCCTCAACCGTCGGCAGTACTTTGATCTGTGGGAGGCCCCGTAAAGGGCCTCACGGCTTTAGTCGCAACCCACCGATCGGCAGGCCGGCACAGCCCAAGGCGGCTGGCTAAACCGCCGCTCAGGCGGTGGCGCGCTAGCGTTCGTCGGCTCTTGTTAAGGGCTCTAAGTATTCTGATAAGGCAGCCCGATTTTTCCCCCTACCGCGCCGCCGTTTCGGCCGCTGGGCTGTCCCAACCGCCGCCCAGCGCCTTGAACAGGTCGACTGTCGCGGCATAACGGGCCAGCTCCGCCTGGATCAGACTGTCCTGCGCTTGCAGCCGGCTTCGCTGGCTGTCGAGCAGGTTCAGCAGGTCCTGGGCGCCGGCTTCATAGCGGGCTACCGCCAGTTGGTAGGCGCGCTGGGCCTGTGCGGCGGATTGCGTCAGCGCGGCGGCGCGGATTTCGTTGGCCTGCACTGCCACCAGGCTGTCTTCGACCTCGCGGAAGCTGGTCAGCACCGCTTGCACGTACTGCGCGGCCAGCTCGGTACGGCGGGCCTGACTCTGGGCCAGTTGGCCCTGCAGGCGGCCGCCATCGAAGATGGTCTGCGCCAGCGAGGCGGCCAGGGTAGTGATGCTGGTGCTGCCGCCGGAGAGGAAGCCGCTGACGCCGCTGGCGGCCGATAAGCGCACGCTCGGATAGAGGGCGGCGCGGGCGGCGCCGATGTCGGCATTGGCGGCCTGTAATTGGGCCTCAGCCCGGCGGATGTCCGGTCGCCGCTCCAGCAGGGTGGCCGGCTGACCGGCCGCTACCGCCGGCAGCTGCAGCGCGCTCAACGATTCACCAGCGATGCGGAAGCCTTGCGGCGGGCGGCCGAGTAAAACCGCCAGCGCGTGCTGGGTCTGCTGCAGTTGCTGCCGCAGCGCTGGGAGTTCGGCTTCGATGTTGAACACCGAGGTGCGCTGCTGCGCCAGTTCCAGCGCTGTGGCCGCGCCGTTGTCGAAGCGTACCTGTACCAGGGCGAGCAGTTGTCGCGCCGCAGCCAGGTTTTCCTCGGCGATGGCCAGCCGGTTTTTCAGCGCCAGCGCGCGGAAATAGCTGGCTGCCAGCTCGGACTGCAACACCAGCCGGACCGCATCCAGATCGTAGACGCTGGCGGCGAAGCGGGCTTCGGCCGCCCGGGCGGTGGCGGCATTGCCGCCCCACAGGTCCAGCTCATAGCCGACGCTCAGCTCCGCCTGACTGTTGTCGCGGCTGCTGCCGTTGCTGCGGCTGGCGGCAGCGCCGGCTTCCACTGCCGGCAGCCGGCTGGCGCCGGCGCTGCGGGCCGAGGCCCGCGCCTGCTCGATGCGCGCCATGGCGGCGGCGACATCCAAGTTGGCCGCCAGCGCCTGGTGCATGAGGTCGTTCAATTCGCCGCTGTCGAAGCGCTGCCACCAGTCCGCGGTGACCGTGGCAGTGCCGGCGCCGATGATATCGGCGGCCTGCCACTGTTCCGGCGTGGTTACGGCCGGCCGTTGGTTATCCGGCGTGAGGGCGCAGCCGGCCAGTACCGGCAGCAAAGCGGCGGCGAGGATAAAGGGCTTCAGAGCGATTGGCATAGTCGGTGTGAACCTCTTATTCGGACGCCAGCGCGACCACCGGATCCAGGCGGGCCGCTTTGCGGGCCGGCAGATAACCGAACAGCAGCCCGGTGGCGAAGGCGGAGCCGAAGGCGAGCAGAGCGGGCGCGGCGGTAAATGCCACCTGCATGCCGAAGGCTTGCGCCAGCAGCGCGGCGCCGATCCCGGCCAATACCCCGATCAGGCCGCCGATACCGCAGACCACCAGCGCTTCGGTGTTGAACTGCAGCAGGATGTTGCTGCGGCGCGCCCCGGTGGCCATGCGCACGCCGATCTCGCGGGTCCGTTCGGTGACGCTGACCAGCATGATGTTCATCACCCCGATGCCGCCGACCAGCAGCGAAATCGCCGCCACCGAGCCGAGCAGCAGGGTCAGGGTGTTCTGGGTTTCGGCGGCGGTTTCCATTAGCGAGGAAGTGTTGCGGATCTGGAAGTCTTCGCTGCCGTGACGGGCGGTGAGCAGCGAACGGATGGCCTGCTCGGCGGGGGCGACGTCGCTGGCGTCGGCGACTTTTATCTGGATGCGGTTCAGATACTGCTTGCCGAACAGCCGCATGAAGCCGGTGGACAGCGGTACCAGGACGGTGTTGTCCATGTCGGAACCGAAGGCATTGGCGCCCTTGGCGGCCAGCACGCCCACCACCTCGAACGGGATGTTGCCGACCAGCACGTAGTGGCCGAGTGGATCGCTGCCGTCGGGAAACAGGCTGCCGGCTACCGTTTGGCCCAGCACGATCACCGGCGCGTAGCTACGCACGTCGTCGTCAGTGATGAAGCCGCCGCTGGCCATGGTCCAGTTCTGAGCGATGGCGTAATCCGGCCAGATGCCGGAAACGTTGGTGCGGTAATCGATGTTGCCGTAGCGGACGGTGGTGCGGTTGCTGCGCTCGGGCGAGACGGCGATCACGCCGGGGATATCCGTCAGTGCCTCGGCATCGGCCGGCACCAGGGTGGCGACATCGCCGCTGGGCCGGCTGCCCGGTGCGCCGGGGAACACCAGCAGCAAATTGGTACCCATCGACTCGATGCGTTCCATCACCTGCTGCTTGCTGCCGTTGCCGATGGCCAGCATCGCCACCACGGCGGCGACGCCGATCACCACGCCCAGCAGCGTCAAAGCGCTGCGGAAGATGTTGGCACGCAGTGAGCGCAGCGCCATTTTTACCGCTTCGGTCAGTTCCGGCAGCAGCTTGGCCTGCTGTGCTGGCGGCGGCTGGAGCCGCGCCGGCCGGGAGCTGGCCGGTGCGCCGGAATCTTCGACGATCCGGCCGTCCTTGATCTGAATGATGCGCTCGGCATGCGCCGCCACTTCCGCATCGTGGGTAATCAGCAGAATGGTGTGGCCGTCGGCATGTAGCTGCTGCAGCAGGGCCAGCACCTCCTGGCCGCTCTTGCTGTCGAGCGCGCCGGTGGGCTCGTCGGCCAGAATCACTTCGGCGCCGTTCATCAGTGCCCGGGCGATGGAAACGCGCTGTTGCTGGCCGCCGGAGAGCTGGTTAGGCCGGTGACCGCCGCGCTCGCCCAGCCCCAGCCGGGCCAGCAGCTGGTGGGCACGGGCCAAGCGCTCACGCTTCGGCCGGCCGGCGTAGATGGCCGGCAGTTCGACGTTCTCGGCGGCGCTGACGGTGGTCAGCAGGTTGTAGCGCTGGAAGACGAAACCGAAAGTGTCACGACGCAGCGCCGCCATACTGTCCGGATCCAGCTCGGCCACATCCCGACCCCTGACCCGGTAGCTGCCGGCCGAGGGCCGGTCCAGGCAGCCGAGGATGTTCATTAAAGTGGACTTGCCGGAGCCGGACTGACCGATGATGGCGACGAACTCGCCGGCCTGGATATCCAGGCTGACGGAGTCCAGCGCGCGCAGCTCGGTGCCGCCGCTGCTGTAGATCCGGCTGACGTTTTGTAGTTGCAGCAGTGGGATATCGCTGGTCATGACCATCTCTACAGCCGCGGGCCCATGCCGGAACGCGGTCCCTGCCGGCCACCGGCGGCCGCTCGCGGCGCCTGTCCGACAATCAGCTGGTCGCCGACCGCCAGCCCCGACAGCACCTCGGCGCTGGTGCGGTTGGTCAGGCCGACTTGCACGGTGCGCTGTTGCGGTCCCTGCGGCGTCAGCACCCGTGCCTGGTAGACGTCGCTGCGGCCGGTGGCCTGCAGCGCGCTCAGCGGCACAGTCGGCACGTCTTTGGCCTCGCCGAGCAGGAAGAACACCTGCACGGTCATCTTGCTCATCAGCAGCTGTTCCTGATTGTCGACATCGATGAGGACGTTGTAGAGCACCACGTCGTTGACGGTTTCCGGCGTCGGCAGCACCTGCCGCACCTGGCCGCGCCAGCGCCGTTCCGGCATACCGAGGGTGGTGAAGTAAGCCGGCATGCCGGGCCTTACCTTGACGATGTCGGCCTCGGCCACCTGCGCCCAGACCGTCATGGTTTCCAGATCGGCGATCTGCACGATCACCGGCGCCGATTGGCTGGCGTTGACGGTCTGGCCTTCGACCGCGCTTTCGGCAACCACGGTGCCGGTTATGGGAGCGTAGATTCTGGTGTAGCCGAGGTTGGTGGTGTCGCCCTCGAGCACGGATTCCGCCGCTTTGATTTCGGCGCGCAGCGACTTCACCTGCGCCTCCGCTACTTTCAGCGCCGCTTCGTTTTCTTCCACTGTGTCCTGGCTCATGGCCTCGGCTTGCAGCAGCCGGCGGTTGCGCGCCAGCCGCTGCCGCGCCAGCGTCGCCTCGGCCTGCCGCAGTGCCAGCTGCGCTTGCAGCTTGTCGAGATTGGCCTGGCTGGACTGCACCTTGGTCCGGTAGACGGCCGGATCGATCTCGGCGATCAACTGCCCTTTCTCGACCCGGTCGCCGATTGCCACGTGCACTTTCTTCAGCTGTCCGGAAACCTGGGTGCCGACGTCGACGTAGTTTTTCGGCTGCAGCGATCCCAGCGCGGTGACGGTTTTCTCGATATCGCCGTTGCTGACCGCTACGGTACGGAAATCGCTGCCCGCGCTCCGGCCGAGATACAGATTGGCCGTGGCGGCCCCGGTCGCCAGCAGCACCAGCAGGGCAGCCGACCACAGCAGCCGCCGTTTGGATTTGCCGGTTTTGCCGATGGGGTTTGGTTTGTCGCTCATATTCGTGTCGTCGTCTCTAAGGCAGCAACTGCCATGCGCTCGATCATGGCCTGGGAATGTGCAGCGATTTTGAAGACCGGACGTGGCGGGACGTCACAGAACGCCCGAGCATTGCCTTAGCCGCTACAATTCGAGGTCGCTCCAGAAGACGAATGGCAGAGGTCGTACAGTGGTCAAGCTGACAAAGATTTACACCCGCACCGGCGATCGGGGCGAAACCGGGCTTGGCGATGGCAGCCGGGTGCCGAAGTACGATCGGCGCGTTGCGGCCTACGGCACCGTGGACGAGGCCAATGCCGCCGTCGGGCTGGCGCGGCTGCATACCACCGGTGAGCTGGACGCGATGCTGGCGCGAATTCAAAACGATCTATTCGATCTTGGCGCCGATCTCTGCACCCCGGAGCAGGAAAACCCGCCCTATCCGCCGCTGCGGGTGACGGCGGAGCAGGTCGAACGGCTGGAGCGGGAAATCGACCGGATGAACGCCAAGCTCTCGACACTGCGCTCATTCGTGCTGCCCGGCGGCTCGCCGGCGGCGGCCTATCTG
Source organism: Gammaproteobacteria bacterium (assembly GCA_036278215.1). GTDB lineage: Bacteria > Pseudomonadota > Gammaproteobacteria > Nitrococcales > AK92 > JAAYIK01. Next base: position 11,726 of record DASULL010000222.1, read on the forward strand.
CATCTGGCGCGCACCATCGCCCGCCGGGCCGAGCGGGAAATCGCCCTGCTGGCGACGCAGCAGGCGATCAACCCGGAAGCATTCAAATACATCAACCGGTTGTCGGATCACCTGTTCGTCTGCTCGCGCCACGCCAACGGCGACGGCGCTGACGACGTGCTCTGGCAGCCGGGAGCGAATCGGTAGGGGGAGAGGGCTCCCACCACAAAGACACGGGGAACGCAGAGGAAGACGGGGACTGACCACAAAGGCACAAAGGCCACGAAGAGTCACAAAGGAAGAAGGTTTTACTTTGTGTTCCTTTGTGCCTTGGTGGTGAACTCTCCCCCTAATCTATCGTCGCCTGATGTACCAGGGCGTGCAGTTCGCGGCGCAGCGGCCAGGTGCTCGACGGCATCAGCTGCGTCATCAGGATGACGATCAACTCTTCCGCCGGATCGATCCAGAAGCCGGTGCTGGCAGCGCCGCCCCAGGAGTACTCGCCGACCGACCCGATGGTCTGGGCGCGGGCCGGATCGAGCATCACGGAGAAGCCGAGGCCGAAACCGACGCCCTCCATCGGCGCTTCACTGAAGCGCGACTGGCCCATGGATGCCATGTCGCCCGGCAGGTGGTTGGTAGTCATGAATTCGACCGTCTTGCGGCCCAGCAGGCGCACGCCGTCCAACTCGCCCTTGTTCAGCAGCATGCGGCAGAAGCGCAGGTAGTCGGCCATGGTGGAGGTGAGTCCGCCGCCGCCGGAGAGCACCTGTGCGGGTTTGGCGAACGCGCCGTTGGCCGGATCCAGCAGCTCCAGGCCGGCTGGCGGCTGCGGCCGCATTTCGCTGGCAGGGCGCGCCGGCTGGGCCGACATGCCCTTGGTCCCGGGCGGACCGTACATGGCGGCGAACCGGTCGAGTTTTTCTTCCGGCACCCAGAAGGCGGTGTCGTGCATGCCCAGCGGTTGGAAAATACGCTCCGCCAGGAAGTCGTCGAACGCTTGGCCCGAGAGCACTTCCACCAGCCGGCCGAGTACGTCGGTGGCGACGCTGTAGCTCCACTGACTGCCGGGGTGGGCGAGTAGCGGCAGGGCCGCCAGGCGGTCGATGGTTTCCGCCAGCGAGCCTCGGCCACCCGGGAAGACGATCCGGTGGTCCCGGTACAGCTGATCCACCGGGCTGGCCTGCATGAAGTTATAGGTCAGCCCGGCGGTGTGAGTGAGCAGCTGGCGGATGGTGATGAGTTCGCTGGCCGGCTCCAGCCAAGGATCGTCGACATCGCCGCCGGTCATCACCTGCATGTGCTCGAAGGCCGGGAGGAACTTGGCCAGCGGGTCGTCGAGCTGAAAGGCGCCTTCCTCGTACAGCAGCATCACCGCCACGCTAGTGATCGGCTTGGTCATGGAGTAGACGCGGAAGATGGTGTCGGCGGTGACGGGTTTGCCGACTTCCACGTCGCGGCGGCCGACGGCATCGAAGAAGGCGGTCGCCCCTCGCCGGTGGACCAGCACGCTGAGTCCCGGCAGGCGTTCCAGCTCGACTTGGCGCTGCATCCAGCGGGAGATTCGCCTCAGCCGGTCGGCGGAAAGACCGGCGGTTTCCGGCGCTACTACGTCGAACATGCATTCCTCCTCGAGTCTGATTGCTTATGTCTTTTTAATGCGTCCATTGTGTGCCACTACCAGCCGCTGTCCAAGACCTATGACCGGTTAGGTGGGTGCGGTGCACGGCTGCTAGGCTTGCCGTATATATTCAGGGCTTCTGTTTACACGAGGAAGAACCGATGGATTTAAGACTTGCCGGCAAACGGGCTGTCGTCACCGGCGGCAGCAGGGGGATCGGCCGAGCGATTGCGCTTGGGCTTGCCGACGAGGGTGTCGATGTGGCGATCTGCGCCCGCAGCGAAGAGCCCCTGCGGCAGACCGAGGACGAGCTACGGCAACGAGGCGGCAAGGTATTTGCCGAAGCCTGCGATGTTGGCAACGGCGATGCGCTGGATGGTTTTCTGGATAGGGCGCGACAGGAGTTGGGCGGGGTGGATATCCTGGTCAACAACGTCTCGGCGCTGGGGGCGGGCGATGGCCTGGCTGCCTGGCAGGCCAACATCAACCTCGATCTGCTGGCGTCGGTGCGCGCTACTCAGCGGGTGGTGCCGTGGATGAGCGAGGCCGGCGGCGGCAGCATTATTTTCATGTCGTCGATTTCCGGCATCGAGCCCAGCGGAACGGCCGCTTACGCCGCTATGAAGGCGGCCCTCATCAGTTATTCCAAGTCGCTGGCGATCTCGCTGGCGCCGCAGCGGATCCGGGTCAATGCCATCGCGCCGGGCTCGATTGAGTTCGAAGGCGGCGTCTGGGAGCGGGTGCGTGCCAATAACCCGCAGCGCTATCAGGACACTATCGCCCGCATTCCGTGGGGGCGCATGGGGACGGCGGAGGAGGTGGCTGATGTGGTGGTGTTTCTCTGTTCCGAGCGGGCCCGCTGGGTAACGGGCGCCTGCGTCGCGGTCGATGGGGCACAGCATCGGTCCAATCTCTAAAGCATCTCTAAAAAATTCCATAGACCGAAGACTGACAATTACTGGAGAGAGGAGAAAACGTCATGGAAATGAAAGCGACTGGAACGGAGCGGATTCTGCTGGTCGAGCGGCAGGACGGCGGTATCGCTACCGTCACGCTCAACCGGCCAGCGCAGTACAACGCCTTGTCGCACGCGCTGCTGCTGGAGCTGCGCAAGGCGTTTGCCGAGCTTGCCGCGGATGCCAGCGTCCGGGTGGTGATTCTTGCCGCGGCCGGCAAGGCTTTCTGCGCCGGCCACGATCTTAAGGAGATTCGCGCCAACGACGACCCGGAAGTAGTGCGTGCCTTGTTCAAGCTCTGCAGCGAGGTGATGCTGCAGATCACCCGCCTGCCGCAGCCGGTGATCGCCCGCGTCAACGGCATCGCCACTGCCGCCGGCTGCCAGCTGGTGGCGACCTGCGATCTGGCCGTTGCCACCGAGGAGGCACGTTTCGCCACTTCCGGCATCGCCCTGGGTTTCTTCTGCGGTACACCGGGCGTTGCCGTCAGCCGCAACCTCGCCCGCAAGCACGCCATGGAAATGCTGCTGACCGGTCGGTTCCTCGGGGCCGGCGAGGCCTTGGCGAAAGGGCTGGTGAATCAGGTGGTGCCGGCCGAATCGCTGGAAGAAGCGACTCTCGCTCTGGCGCAGACCATTGCCGCCAAGCCCGCTTTTGCTATCCAGCAAGGCAAGCGGCTGTTCTACAAGCAGCTGGAAGTCGACCTGGACGAAGCCTACGCCCAGGCCAGCGAGTTCATGGTCTGCAACTTGGCCGAGGCCGCCACGCAGGAAGGCATAGACGCCTTCATCGAGAAGCGCCCGCCGAATTGGTAGGGGCGCTTCACCACAGAGACACAGAGGGCACAGAGAAGAGAAAAGGCGTTTACCACCAAGGCATCAAGCGCACTAAGGAGTACAAAGTTAAAGAGTTTTCCTTTGTGCCGCTTCGTGACCTTTGTGTCTTTGTGGTTAGTCTCCCGTCTTCCCCTGTGTTCCCTGCGTCTCTGTAGTGAGCTTTTCTTCTCTTACCACCGGGAATACCTCCGCCGCGCCGATGCCGCGTGGGTCGGAGGCGGCCTGGACCCGCTGGCCGGCTTTTTCCCACAGAATCGCCTGCATGTCGCCGTAGCGGCGGTTGAGCGGACTCAGGCTGTGGCCCATGGCGACCAGCTCCTGGCGGATCCGCTGATCCAGGCTGGCTGGTTCGAGTTGAATGGCATCAGGCAGATACTGGTGGTGGAAGCGGTCGCGGCTGACCCAATCGTCCGGCGGCAGACCGTCGGCGAAGCCGAGGACGGCGAGCAGCACCATGGTGATAATGCGGCTGCCGCCGGGGGTGCCGACGATGCCGATGCGGTCCGGCGTTTCCAGGAAAGTCGGGGTCATGCTCGACAGCGGCCGTTTGCCCGGCACGATCAGGTTCGGCGCCGAGCCGACCAGGCCGTAGATGTTCGCCACCTCGACGGCGGCGGAGAAGTCGTCCATCTCGTTGTTGAGCAGCACCCCGGTATCGCCGGCGACAACGGCGGCGCCGAATGGATAGTTGATGGTAAGGGTGGCGGCGACGCGGTTGCCCTCGCTGTCGAGGATGGAAAAGTGACTGGTGTCGCCGGCGCTGACTTTATTGCTGACGGCGGGTGCCAGCATCTCGCTTGGCGTGGCCCGATCCGGCCGGATCGACTGGGCCAGCCCGCGACCATAGGCGGGGTCGAGCAGGGTGGCGATGGGCATGGCGACGAAGTCCGGATCGCCGAGATGAGCGGCCCGATCGCGATAGGCGCGGCGCATGGCTTCGACGATGACATGGACGCGGTGCGCCGGGCTGAGCCGGTCCAGGTCGTAAGCAGCCAGCACGTTGAGCATCTCGATCAGGCCGATGCCGCCGGCCGAGGGCGGCGCGGCGCTGACGATACGAATGCCGCGATACGTGCCGACGATGGGTGCGCGCTCCAGCACCCGATAATCGGCAAGATCCTGTTCCGACCAGATACCGCCGCTGGCGCGCACGGCCGCGACCAGCCGCGCCGCCAACGGCCCGCTGTAAAACCCCGCTTCGCCTTCGGCCGCCAGCCGCTCCAGGGTATCGGCCAAGTCCGGTTGCCGCAGCTGCCAGCCAACCGGAGGCACCTCGCCGTCGGCCAGGAAAATGGCCGACGCCGCCTCATCCAGCTGTAGCGCCGCCAGGCGGAAGTGCGCCATGCGCTGGTAATGCTCTTCTATCGCGAAACCCTCGCGCGCCAGCTGGATTGCGGGGCTCAGGCTCTGCACCAGCGGCAAGCGACCGTACTGGCGAGCGATATGCGCCCAGGCTGCCGGCGCGCCGGGGATGGCTGCTGCCAGGGCGCCGTCGAGCGAGGCTTCCCGCCGAATCTTGCCGTCCGCTCCGCGGTACATGTCGGCGCTGGCGGTGCGCGGTGCGGTTTCCCGGCCATCGATCATGATCTGCTTGCCATCCGCCGCCCGATGCAGCAGCCAGAAGCCGCCGCCGCCGATACCGGAGCTGTACGGCTCCACCACGGCCAGCGCAGCGCTCGCTGCTACTGCGGCATCGAAGGCGTTGCCGCCGGCGCGGAGGATCTCGCGAGCCGCCTCGGTAGCCAGCGGGTGTGCCGTGGCGACTGCGGCGGCGGGCGGCTTGTCGGCCACCGCGGTGGCGACGCTGAGCAACAGGCAGAGGGCTGCCAGCCAATGGAATGGCGAGAAGATTTTGAGCGGCATTCTTATTCCCTGCAATCATCGACAGGTATCGATCCTGCCGGCTCGGTATCAAGCATGCAACGTTGGCGAACGGGATAGTTCGTTTGCCTACCGCAGCCAGTTGCTA
>DASULL010000223.1:0-2229 GCA_036278215.1 Gammaproteobacteria bacterium
CTTGATCGCCAGGAGCGAGGCTTGGGCGAAACCTCCGCAGTACGGGAAGTGGAACGTAATTTCGGCGTACCGGTCATCAGCATCGTCAACCTGGACGCCCTGGTACGCTATCTGAGCAGTCGTGGCGGCCGAGAGGCCGAACTGGCGGCCATGCAAGATTATCGCGACCACTACGGCGCCGATTGAGATCCAGAGGTATGACAACATGATGTGGCCGCTACCGAAACTTCAGCTGACCCGCTCGCTCCAACGCATCGCCGTGCTTACCAGCGGCGGCGATGCGCCCGGCATGAACGCCGCCGTACGGGCGGTGGTGCGTACCGCGCTGGAGCGTCAGATCGAAGTCTTCGGGATCCAGAAAGGCTACAGCGGTCTGGTTAACGGCAAGCTCGATCCGATGGATCGCTCGTCGGTGGCGAACATCCTCCACCGCGGCGGCACGGTGTTGAAGACCGACCGTAGCGAAGAATTCCGCCGTCCCGCGGTACGCCAACGGGTTGCCGAAGACCTGCGGGCGCGTGGCATCGAAGCGCTGGTGGTGATCGGCGGCGACGGTTCGTTTGCCGGTGCGCATCTGCTCCAACAAGAAACCGGCATTACCGTAATCGGCGTACCGGGCACCATCGACAACGACGTCTATGGCACTGACGAGACCATCGGCTTCGACACGGCGGTCAACACCGCGCTGGAAGCGATCGACCGCATTCGCGATACCGCCACCTCGCACGAGCGGGTGTTTCTGGTGGAAGTGATGGGCCGCAGCGCCGGCTTCATTGCCGCCAGCGTCGGCATCGCCGGCGGCGCCGAGATCGTGCTGTTGCCGAACTCACCGCTCCAGTTCGAGGATATCTGCGCCACCCTGCGGGAAAGCGAGCAGCGCGGCAAGTTCAGCAGCCTGATCGTGGTGGCCGAAAGCGACGATCACAATCGGACACCGGCGCTGACCAAGGCGCTCAACGACCAGGGCTTTCAGGCGCGCGCGGCCATCCTGGGCCACATCCAGCGCGGCGGCAGCCCCAGCGGCCATGACCGCGTGCTGGCTTCGGTACTTGGCTCCACCGCCGTCGACCACCTGCTGGCCGGCTACTCCGACATGATGCTGGGGGTGCATGGCGGCGCAATCGTGCGGGTTCCCTTTGCCGACATCTTGAGCAACAAGAAAACCATGCCGGACGATTACATCGAACTGGCCAAAGTACTCGCCACCTGATGCCGGCCTTGCTCCACCAAGACAGCAAGCCGCCGCCGGCGTGATCGGCTAATATACGGATTCGCTTACTAATACCGATAATCGCGAGTCGCCATGCTGCACAGATATTTCCACCCTTTGCTCTTCCTGGCCGCCCTGTTCGCCACCGTTTCCGCCGCCAGCGGCAGCAAGCTGTACAAATGGACTGATGCGCAAGGCCGAGTGCATTACAGCGACAAGATCCCGCCCGACGCCGCGGCCCGGGAGCGCGAGGTCAAATCCAGCCAGGGTATGACAGTGGAGCGGGTGGAAGCGGCGAAGTCGCGGGAACAGCTTGAAGCGGAGCGGCGTCAGCGCGAACAGGAAGAGGCGCAACGCCGGGCCGAAGAGGAAGCCGCGCGCAAGCAGGCCCACGCCGATCGAACCCTGCTGCTGACCTTCTCCAGCACGAGGGAGATCGAGCGCGCGCGCGACGACCGCGTCGCCGCTATCGACGGGCAGATGGCCCTGACCCGCAGCCGCATCGAAACGCTGCAAAGCCAGCTGGAAAAGACCCGGCAGCAGGCCGCCACTGCCGAACGCACCGGCCGCCGTGCACCGCAGGATCTGCATAACCGCGCCGGTGACATCGAACGGCAGATCAGCGAAGCAGAAACCTTTATCCAGACCCGGGAGCGGGAGCGTGCGGCAATTGCCGAGCGCTTCGAGGCAGACTTGGCCCGATACAAGGAGCTGAAGGCTGCACAGGACCGGTAGCGGCACGACCGCTCCAGAAAATCCTCTCTCTGCGGGAGCGGCCGCTTAGCGACCGCTCCCGTAAGCAGGCGTAGATCAGCGAGGATGCCCCTGGGCTCAGGCGCGGATCAGCGTCCCCACGCCCTCATCGGTCAGCAGTTCCAGCAACACCGCGTGCTCCACCCGCCCGTCGATGATATGGGCGCTGCCGACGCCGGCTTTGACGGCATCCAGGGCGCAGCCGATCTTCGGCAGCATGCCGCCGTGGATGGTGCCGTCGGCGATCAGCGCCTGCACCCGCTCGG
>DASULL010000224.1:0-3724 GCA_036278215.1 Gammaproteobacteria bacterium
GTCGGCATCATTGCCCAGCCGGATTGGTCGTCCAAGGACGCCTTTATGGCGCTGGGGCGGCCGACTCTGTTTTTCGCGGTGTCGGCCGGCAACATGGACTCGATGATCAATCGCTACACGGCCGATCGGCGGTTACGGCACGATGATGCCTACACTCCCAACGATGAAGGCGGCAAACGGCCCGATCGGGCAGTGATCGTTTATACCCAGCGTTGCAAGGAAGCATACGACGATGTGCCGGTATTGATCGGCGGGATCGAAGCCTCGCTGCGCCGGATCGCCCATTACGATTACTGGTCGGACACAGTGCGGCGTTCGGTGTTGGTGGACTCCAAGGCCGACCTGCTGGTCTATGGCAACGCCGAACGGGCGGTGGTCGAGATTGCTCATCGCGCCGCTATCGGCGAGTCGTTAAAGGAGATGGTCGATATCCGCGGTACCGCCTGTGTGTTGTCGGAGCTGCCGAGTGGCTGGAAGGCCCATGATTCCAGCCGGCTGGACAAGCCCGGTAGAGTCGACCCGCCCAAGAATCCATACGAATACGAGCAGACGGAAGCAGCCGGCGCGGCCTGCGCCACCGCCGCTGGCGAGGCGGCGACCGAGCCACCGGCCAAGGTGTTTAGAATCGCGCCGGTGATCGGCTCCGGCCGGCAGTACATTCGTCTGCCGTCCTTCGAACAGGTGAAGGACGATCCGGTGCTGTATGCCCACACCTCGCGGGTGCTGCACCTGGAAACCAATCCGGCCAATGCCCGCACTCTGGTGCAGCCGCACGGTGATCGTTACCTCTGGCAGAATCCGCCGGCCATTCCGCTTTCCACCGAGGAGCTCGATGCGGTGTTCGAGCTGCCTTACCAGCGGGTGCCACACCCGGTGTACGGCGATGCCAGGATCCCGGCCTACGAGATGATCCGCTTCTCGGTGAATATCATGCGTGGCTGCTTTGGTGGCTGCTCGTTCTGCTCCATCACCGAGCACGAGGGCAGGGTGATCCAGAGCCGCTCGGAGGATTCGATCATCCGCGAGATCGAGACCATCCGCGATAAGACGCCCGGCTTTACCGGCACCATCTCCGACCTCGGCGGGCCTACCGCCAATATGTACCAGCTCAACTGTATCAGCGAGGAAATCCACGCCAGCTGCCGGCGGTTGTCCTGCGTCTATCCGACTATCTGCAAGAATCTGGTGACCGATCAATCGCCCACCACTCAGCTGTATCGCCGCGCTCGTGCCGTGCCCGGCGTCAAGCGGGTGATGGTCGCTTCCGGGCTGCGCTACGACCTGGCTGTGCGCGATCCGGAATACGTCAAGGAACTGGTGACCCACCACGTCGGTGGCTACCTGAAGATCGCCCCGGAGCATACCGAGGACGGGCCGCTCGCGAGGATGATGAAGCCGGGGATAGGCACCTACGAGGAGTTCAAGCGGCTGTTCGATAAGTACTCGAAGGAGGCCGGCAAGCAGCAGTTCTTGATCCCGTACTTCATTGCCGCTCATCCCGGCACCACCGACGAGGACATGATGAACCTCGCCCTGTGGCTGAAGGCGAATGGCCTGCGGGCCGATCAGGTGCAGAACTTCTATCCATCGCCCATGGCCAGCGCCACCACCATGTACCATACCGAGCGCGACCCCCTGCACCGGGTGGATTACCGGAGCGCACCGGTGACGGTTCCCAAGGGTGGCCGCCAGCGCCGCTTGCATAAGGCTTTCCTGCGCTACCACGATCCTGACAACTGGCCGTTGCTGCGCGACGCGCTCCGGCGCATGGGGCGCGAGGATCTGATCGGCTACAGCAAGAAGCACCTCGTGCCGCCGACCCAGCCGGCCAACCATCCGACCGCCAGGCTCAATAAGACCCTGAAGAGCGCGCCGGCGCGGCCGCGGCAAGGACAAGTCCTTACCCAGCACACCGGCTTGCCGCCGCGGGAAGATGGCGGCCCGCCGCCGAGTCGCGGCCCACGGTCGAACAAGGCACAAGCGCGCGGCCGCCGCTGACCGCCTCGCTCGAACACATAACGAGCCTGCTGTTACTTGCCTGCGTACGGGCAGTGCGCAGGCGCGGCGAATGGTGTTTTTATTAAGGGGGCGGCTGTCGGCGGCACGCCCCCAGCCACTTACCCGGCGCAGCCCGAAGCCCTCCGTGTTCTCGCCCGTACCCTTAGGCCTCTCCTTCCAGTCTCTACCTCGCCGTGCCCCTGAGCCAGCGGGGCCAGCCTTGCTTTGTGCAAAAATGAACTAGTCTTTCGGAGAGACCAGCCGTGATCTTGCACCGCTAACGACGTGCCAGGTCCTGAAGGAGGAGAGCGATGGATGCGCCGCTGTACGACAGTAAACCTTGGCTGCAGTTCTACGATCCCGGTGTGCCGCAGGATGTGACGGTTCCGGACCAGACCCTATCGCAGGCCTTCGATGAGGCCTGTGCGCGCTATGCAAGCAAGACCGCGCTGATCTTCTACGGTAGAAAAATCAGCTACAGCGCTCTTGCAGCCGATGTTGCCCGCTGCGCCAACGCCCTAAAACGCCATGGATTAGAGAAGGGCGATCGGGTAGCGCTGTATCTGCTCAACAGTCCGCAGTTCATCATCAGTTATTTCGCCATCCTGCGGCTTGGCGGCATCGTCACGCCGGTCAGCCCCGTTTACACCAGCTCGGAATTCCGCAAGCAGATCGAGAACAGCGGCGCCCGCTTCGCCATCTGCCAGGACATTCTCTACGACAAGGTGGCCAAGAGCGGCGCCGCGCTGGATCGGGTGATCGTCACGGCCGTGGCTGATTACCTGCCCCCGATGAAGAAGCTTTTCAGCAGCGGCCCGCTGGCGCGTTTGCTGCCGGGGGCTGCGGGAGCGCAGTCGGCCATTCCGGTGAGCGAGCGGGTTCACCGCTTCAGCGAACTGCTGGCGGTCGAGTCGAGCGAGCCGCCGGCGCCGGCCGACATCGATCCCGCCGTCGATCTCGCCGTGCTGCCCTACACCGGCGGCACCACTGGCAATCCGAAGGGCGTGATGCTCACCCACCGCAACCTGATCGCTGCCCAAGTCCAGGGCAAGGCCCTGTCCTACGTGTATCGGGAAGGGGAAGAGACGCTGCTGGCCTTTCTGCCGTTCTTTCATATCTACGGTCAGGTGGTGATTATGCTGGGCGGGCTGGTGGATGGGCACCGGCTGGTGCTGTTTACCACTACCGACACAGAAAGCATTCTGCAGGCGGTTGAAGACTATCGCGTCACCGTTTTCTTCGGTGTACCCACACTGTACGAGTATCTGCGCGACCACAAAGACACCGGCAAGGTGAACTGGAAGCGCTTGAAACTGATTCTCTGCGGCGCCGACACGCTGCACAAGTCAACGGTAGAAGGCTGGAAGCAGCGCACCGGCACACAAATCATCGAGGGATACGGGCTCAGCGAGTCGACCGCAGCCAGTCATATCAACCCGCTGCAGCGCCCAAAGCTGGGCTCCTTCGGGGTGCCCTTGCCTGGGATGCTGGCAGCGGTTGCCGATCCGGAATCCGACGCCTTCCTGCCGGCCGGGGAGATTGGCGAGCTGCTGATCAGCGGACCGAACATCATGCAGGGCTACTGGCAGAACGAGGCAGAAACCCGGCAGGCGCTGGTGGAGGTCGGCGGGCACCGCTGGCTGCGTACCGGCGACATGGTGAAGATGGATGAGGAGGGCTATTTTTACTACGTCGACCGGCGCAAGGATCTGATCAAGCACAAAGG
>DASULL010000225.1:0-4339 GCA_036278215.1 Gammaproteobacteria bacterium
CGTTACTTTTGAGCGCTATGAATAACAATCGATTGTTGCCCGACCTTCTGGCAGCGCGGTAGCCGGGTCCTGCCGGCGTGGGCTGTTCCGGCGCTGGCGGTCCTGCTGTGCCATTTTGATATTAAGAGCGCTCGAGTGTGGCGCTTATCCCCATCTTCACAGCTATCCCAGGCCCACGGCGCCGTGCGACCGTGCTGCAGCTAATGGCCGGGATGCACTGCAACCTGTCCGAAGCCTGAGCTCCAAGCTCTTGTCGGCCCAGGTGTTCGACTCCATCCGGCCATGAAGGGTAGTTAGGCTATCAGCGCTGGCGGCGCGATCGGGCAGCAGGTGCAGCCGGGTTATCTCGGCAGCGCGAGCAGGCTTGCGCGGGACTTCGAGCTGATGCCTGACTTCCAAAGCTGCTCCGTTGCAGTAGGCATTGCAGAGGATGTTCCAGGTCGCTCTGGTCTGCTATCGCTTTTGGCGGTACGTTGGCGCTGGCGGCGGGTATACAGAAGATGTGCGCGGAGATCCTATGCAGAATCCATATCGGCCAGCCCACGCTTCGACGACAACGCCGGTTGTGGCAGCGCTGCTCGGTCTGAATGGGCTTTTTTTTCTAGCTCAATTGGTGCTGGGCGACTGGCTGCTGCTCACCTTCGCGCTGTGGCCGCTGGGCGCACCCGATTCCGCCGGCCGGCTGCTTGGCCTGCCGTATGTCCCGGACTTTCGGCTCTGGCAGTTGGTGAGCTACTCCTTTCTGCACGGCAACTTGCTGCACTTGTTCACCAACATGTTTGCCATGTGGATGTTCGGCGTGCAGATCGAGCGGCTTTGGGGCTCGCGGATGTTCGCCATCTATTATTTTGTCTGCGTGCTCGGCGCCGGCGTGGTGCAGTTGCTGGTGGCCAGCGCGGCGGTGGCGGAAATCGGCCCATACCCGACCATCGGCGCGTCCGGCGGCGTGTTCGGCATACTGCTTGCTTTCGGCATGATGTTCCCGAACCAGCGTATCCTGCTGCTGTTTCCACCTATCCCCATGCGGGCTAAGTGGTTCGTCATCCTCTACGGCGCATTCGAGCTGTATGCGGGGATTACCGGTACTCTCTCCGGAGTTGCGCACTTTGCCCACCTTGGCGGCATGCTGTTCGGCTTTCTGCTGATCCAGTACTGGCGCTATCAGGCACTTAGGGGCAGGTAGCCGATCAAGAGCATGAGCATACTTGCTGCCACATTTCTGCTGTTTTTGATCCTCGACCCGATCGGTAACATCCCGATATTCCTGTCCATCCTGCGGCGGGTCCCGGCTGAGCGTCGGCGACGGGTGCTGCTCCGGGAGCTTGTTTTCGCGCTGGCGGTACTGCTGGTGTTTCTGCTGGCCGGGCAGGTGCTGCTGGACTTCCTCCGGTTGGATCCGGAAGCTGTCAGCATCGCCGGCGGGATCATTCTTTTTATCATCGCCCTGCGCATGATTTTCCCGGAGCGCAGTGGAGTACTGTCCGGTGAACTGGATAACGAGCCGTTTCTGGTGCCGCTAGCGGTTCCTTTGATCGCCGGCCCGTCCACCATCGCCGCTCTACTGCTGCTGGTACGTTCGGATCCGAATCGACTGCTGGACTGGTTGCTCGCCTTGTTGCTGGCTTGGCTGGCGACAGTGCTTATCTTGCTGTCGTCCGGTTACTGCTACCGCTTCCTGGGCCCGCGCGGTTTGGCCGCGCTGGAGCGTTTGATGGGTATGCTGCTGGTAGTCATGGCGGTGCAGATGTTCCTGAATGGTTTGCGCGACTTTCTGATCGATGAGATCGTAGGTTTATGAAGCGATTGATATTGATGCGGCATGGTCATGCCCTGCCGGCACTAGGCGAGCGGGCTGACTTCGAAAGGCCACTCAGTGGCCGTGGTGAGCGGGACGCGCAGCTGGTCGCCGAGCGCCTGTTGGCTGCCGGTTGGATTCCCGAACGAATTGTCGCCAGTGCCGCACCACGGGCGCTGGCGACGGCCAACATATTGGCGCGCGCCATGAGTGAGCCTGCTCTGGTTGTCGAAGATGAGCTTTACCTGGCCGGCGGTGATTTGCTGCGACGGGCGATTTTGCGCCATGGCGGCGATAGCCAGACCATTGCCTTGGTCGGCCACAATCCCGGCATGACCCTCTTGATCCGCGACCTCGCCGAGATTTACCTGGACGACTTGCCGACGGCGGGTGTCGCCGGCATCGAGTTCGAGGGTTTATCCTGGCGTGCCCTGGGCGGAGGGCGGCTTATCTACTTCGATGCACCGCTGCTGCAGCGGTAAAGACCGCGCTATGGGCCGCAGGACTTGCAGGCCGGGTACCGATACCAGCTACTATTGGCCGCTGAAAGATTGCAGCGTGGAAGCAATGTGCGCAATAACAGCACGCCGCAAGATGCCTTTCCAGAGGATTCCATTGTGAAAATTGTCTCCGTCATCGCGCTCGTGCTGGCGTTGCTACCGGCCGTCAGTCAGGCGCAGTTCGGCCGCGGTCTGCGAGAGCTCACTTTATCCGGCTCCGGCACCAGCTCTCGGGAGGTGGACGCCGGCACCGTCTCGGCAACCGGCGAGCTTGGCTGGTACTACTCGCCGCGGCTGGAACTCGGGGTGCGGCAGAGCTTCAGCTGGAGCAAGGGTACGCCGGATTCCGAGTCGGTCTGGAACGGCGCTACCCGCCTCTATAGCGACTATCACTATGGTTCCGGCCAGTGGCGGCCCTATCTTGGCGCAAGCGCTGGGTTTGCCTACGGCGACCAAGTAGAGACGACCCTGTTCGCCGGTCCGGAGGCTGGCTTGAAGTTCTACGTGCAGCCGGCCGCCTTCCTGTTTATCCAGATGGAATACCAGTTCCGCTTCAAAGACACTGGCGAAATGTCGTCCAATGTCGATGACGGCGCCTATGCCTACAGCTTCGGTGCCGGCTATAACTTCTAGGGAACTGGAAGGAGGAGGGTCAGAATGAGCGGCTTCAACAGTTTTCGCGAGTTCTATCCGTTTTATCTCGACGAGCACCAGAATATTACCTGCCGGCGTCTGCACTTCATCGGCACGGCGTTGGTAATCGCGACCGCACTGTACGTGCTGACCACAGGCAAGTGGTTGCTGCTTCTGCTGTTGCCGGTGTTCGGTTACACCTTTGCCTGGGCCGGGCACTTCTTCTTCGAGCGCAACCGGCCGGCCACTTTCAAGTATCCGCTCTACAGCCTGGCCGCCGACTTCGTGATGTTCAAGGACATCCTGCTCCGGCGCATCCCGCTGTAGCAGGTCCTGATTTATGCCGGTGGTGCCTGCCGCAGCGCCTCGATAACGGGTGCGGTGGCAGGCCGCACGCCGCGCCAGAGGAAGAACGCTTCCGCCGCCTGCTCCACCAGCATGCCGAGCCCGTCGATGGTGCGGGCGGCGTTGTGACGTGCTGCCCACTGCAGGAATGGCGTCGGTGTGTCGCCATACAGCATGTCATAGCAGACGGTGCCGGTTACTACTGCCGGCGGCAGTGGCGGTACTTCTCCACTCAGGCCAGTCGAGGTGCCATTGATCACGACTTGAAATGGCGCCTCCCCGGCGACGTGAGTGAAACTGACCGCGCGGACCGGCACGGCGCCGGCGAACAGTGCCGCCAGCTGCTGCGCCCGGCTCAGGGTGCGATTGGCGATGACGACTTCGGCCGGGTGCTCCTGCAGCAATGTTGGCAGGAGCCCATGAACGGCACCGCCGGCGCCGAGAACCAGCACCCGGCTGCCGGTGAGGCGAGTGTGGTGGTTGTCGCGCAGATCCCGGACCAGGCCGACGCCGTCGGTGTTGTCACCGTAGCGGCGGCCCTGGGCGTCGAACAGAAAGGTGTTGACCGCTCCCGCCGCTTCGGCCCGCTCGCTGCGCAGATCGGCCAGCGCCCAGGCCTGCTCCTTGAACGGCAGGGTGATGTTGCAACCCTTGCCGCCGCTCGCCTGAAAGGCGTCGAGTGCGGCGGCAAAGCCGTCCAGCGGAACCAGCAGCTTCTCGTAGCTCAGCTGCTGGCCGCACTGCTCGGCAAACAGCGCATGGATCTGCGGCGACTTGCTGTGGGCGACTGGGTTGCCCATAACGGCGTAACGATCCACCTAGAGCCTCCGGCTACAGAATGGCCTTCAGAGTCCAGAAGAATAGGATCGCCAGGATACCGCCGATGGGCAAGGTGATGATCCATGACGTGAAGATCGTGCGGACCACAGCTAAATTGAGGGCAGCCAAACCGCGCGCCATGCCTACCCCAAGTACAGCGCCCACTAGCGCATGGGTGGTCGAGATCGGCAGGCCAAGCCCGGAGGCGAACACGACGGTGCCGGCAGCGGACAGTTCGCAAGCAAAC
>DASULL010000226.1:0-2154 GCA_036278215.1 Gammaproteobacteria bacterium
AGCCGCGCCGTTGCAAACGAGCGGGCGCTCATCGGCGGTCCATACCAGGGCAGCCGCGCCTTCGGCTCGAGCACCGCCAGCCCTGCCACCAAATCGGCAAACCGCGGCCGCCAGTATTCCAGCAGCTCGGAGCCGCTCAGATGGCCATAGCGCTGGCGGGCCATGCTGCTGATCTCGGTGCCCTGCAGCATCTGGGTGATCACAGCGGCCGCCTCGTGGCGGAAAGCTTCCTCGTCACGCACGGCCAACAGACCGGCCTCATCGAAGAAACAAAGATGGGCGATCTCGTCCCAGGACGACCAGCCGTAGAACGGGGTCGGCGCCTGCCACTGCTCTGCGGTCAAACCAGCGGCCAGGACCGCCGCTTCTTCGTACTGGGCGAGTAAATCCGCTGCGATGGTCTTCACGCCTTGCCCTCGTCTCAGGGGGGTCTACGACTTGCTGCCGGGCATGGTCGGCCGGCAACGGTAGCAAGCGGCGTCAGCTGACAGCGCCCAACGGCTCCCGCCCGCAACGGCTGTGGGCGGACTCCTGCAGCAGGATGGCCAGGCGGCGCGAGCCGGCAAATATTTCTTTGGGCTGCAGACCGTAAACCTGTCGGATCGAATGGCTGAAGTAGGTCGAGTCGGGATAGCCGACGTCGAGGGCGACGTCGGTGAGAGTACCGCTCCTGGTGACGTGATACAGCACGCTGCGAGCCCGCTTCCAGGCACGGAAGCGGCGGAAGGTCACACCAACCTCGTCCTTGAACAGATGCAGGAAGCGGGAAAAAGAAAGCCCAGCCTCCTGCGCACATTCCTCGGCGGTGTAGCTGCCGGCGGGGTTGTGCTTGATCTTCTCGACGATGGCCGCGATACGCGGCTCCAGCCGCCTGGCCGGCAGCTCCTGGCCAAAGAACAGCCGATCGGCGTCCAATCCTGCCACCGTCGCCCCGTCGCCTATGGTCTGCAAGTAACGGTAAGCCGAGCGGATTCGGGCTATCGCCTCCAGGTCTTCCCGCCCGTTCAAAGCTGGGCCGAACATGGCCGGCAGGCGGGCGGAATCCACGCTTTCCGGCTCGATCACGATCGCCCCTATCAGCGGCTCATCGGTTTCGATCCGGTGGGCCGCATAAGGTGGCACCACGGCCAGTTCATGGCTGCTCCAATGGCGGCCGTCCAGGCACAGCCGGAATGGTTTCTCCAGCGCGATGTAGAGGGTCAAGGCCCCGCAGTTGCGTAATGATGGAGTGCCCAGCAGCCCAAGGTAGAACACCCGGTCGGGCCCCATCAGCATGACCCGCTCACGGCCAACGGTAGTCGGCGTCTTCTCCATTTACGCTTCCCCTCCCCAAAAACGGGACAGCCTGTTAATTGCCGCCGCAGCCTCCCTCCGCTTCTTGTCTCGCAAGCGGGCTGCGCTGGCTTCAGCCGTCAACGAACAGGTCGGTCATCGGCTTGGCCCCCGGCGTAACCAGATAGTGCTCAAAATCGGTCACTCCGGCTTGGCGCAAGACCGTCTCGTCGATATAGAAATTGCCGGTTGTCGTGCGGCTGTCGCGAGTCAGAATCCAGTGCGCGGCATCGGCGACAATCTCTGGTGTGCGGGCCAGCGCGGCGGCGCCCTCACCGACCAGCCGCAGCGCCGCGGTAGCGATGACGGTACGGGGCCAAAGCGCGTTGATGCCGATGCCGGCCGCTCGAAACTCCTCGGCCATGCCCAGCGTCAGCATGCTCATGCCGTATTTCGACAGAGTATAGGCGGCGTGCGAGGCAAACCATTTCGGCTGCATGGTCAGCGGCGGCGACATGGTGAGGATATGCGGGTTAGACGCCTGCTTCAGGAACGGCAGGCACGCCTGTGAACAGACGAAAGTGCCACGGACATTGATATCCATCATCAGATCGTAGCGCTTGATGGATGTGTCCAGAATACCGGTAAGAGTGATTGCGCTGGCGTTGTTAACCAGGATGTCGATTCCGCCGAAGCGCCTCACCGCTTCTTGGACGGCGTTCTGGACCTGCTCCTCCTGCCGGATGTCGACGGCCAAGGGCAAGGCCGTGCCGCCAGCCGCTTCGATTTCCTCGGCGGCGGTATAAATGGTTCCAGGCAGCTGCGGATGCGGCTCGGCAGTCTTGGCCGCTATCACGATGTTGGCGCCATCGCGAGCTGCGC
>DASULL010000227.1:0-2618 GCA_036278215.1 Gammaproteobacteria bacterium
CGCACCAGGTCGTGGTCATTCCACTCATGGACAATAACGAGATCCGCGCCCTCCAGCGCTTCGTCCAAGTCCAAGGTGCTCGACTCATAGAACGTACTGGCGAGGTCTGGATAGGCGCGATAGAACTCGTCGATAGCGCGATCGTCGTGATTGCGCTTTAAGTTCTGCAGACTCCAGCCATCGGCCGGCTCGTACACTGCGACACTGTGTCCTCGCCGCATCAGCTCGCTGACGACGCCACGCAGAAAATGGGCGTTACCGTGATTCCAGTCGGACAACAACGAGTGATAAAACATCACTACACGCATGGCAGGCCTCCTAGGCATGGCGCTTCATGGCGCGCCGTTCTTGTTGGAGTTGGCGATAGATGCCTCGATAGCCCTCGACCATGGCCTGAGCCGAGTAGCAGCGGGCCCGATCCTGCGCCCGTTCGGCATAGGCGTGCCGAAGTTCACTGTCCCTGCACAGCCGCGTCAGCGCGGTGTGCAGTCCTGCTTCATTCGAAGGCGCGACGAACAGCGCCGCGCCGTCCCACAGTTCACGCAGGCTCGGAATGTCGCCGAGCACCAGCGCGCAGCCGGCCAGCGCCGCTTCCAGCACCGACAGGCCGAACGGTTCATAGCGCGCCGGCAGGGCGTAGATGGCGGCCTCGCCCAGCGCCTGCGCCATAGCCGGCTGGTCCAGCCAACCGAGTGCCCGGACCCCGCTAAGCCGTTGCTCGCCGCCGTCCGGATGGCGCGGATCGCCGGCGATGGCGACCGGCCAAGGCAGCGCTGGCGCAACTGCCAGCAACAGCTCGATGTTCTTGGCCTCATCCCAAACCCGGCCGGCGCTCAGAATCCGCCGCCGCTTCGGCAGCGGCGGATAGTCCTCCGGCCGGCGGCCGTTATGGATGATCCGTGCCCGGTGGAACGGACCGTAGAAGCGCACCACCTCCGCCAGCATGGCCGCCGTCGGCGCCACCACCAGATCGGCCGCCCGCAGCCCGCGTTCGACCACTTCGCGATACCTTTGCCAGCCCGGCGCCGGCGGACCGCCGCGGACTGCGTGGTGCCAGGAGTAGACGCAGGAATGGGCTACCACCAGCACTGGCGCCGGCCAGTCCAGAGCGCCGTGCGCGTAATGATTGAGATGCACGACATCCGGCCTGGTCTCGGCGGCCAGCTGGAGCAGCCAGTCGCCCGCCAGCTCGAGGTCGGACCACGGCTCCTCCATCCATTCCAGTCGCCAGGGAGCATCGTGCACGATCAACCCCGGCACAGCGGCCGCCGCCTGGCGCTGCGCCAACTTGAGGCGCCCGCCCATGGCAGCAACCACGACCTCGTCGCCGGCAGCGATCAAGCCGCGCGCCAGCTCCAGGGCGTAGTCCCAGACTCCGCCGACCGTATCGGCACTCATCAGAATGCGCATGGCTTACAAGGCCAGCCGCTGCTCGGCATGGTGCCGGGCAACGACATAAGAGTTGGACAGCCAGTCGTGCAGCCGGGCGATGCCGCCGGCGACGCCGACCTGCGGCGCCCAGTCGACCGCCTGCCCCAGCTTGCGGGTATCGGAGCAGTAGTAGCGTTGGTCGCCGGGTCGCCAATCGGCGAAGCGGATCTCGGGTGGACGGCCGGTCAGCCGGTCGATCAGTTCCAGCACCTGCAGCAGGCTGACCGTATTGGCCGGACCGCCGCCGACATTGAATGCCTGCGCCGACAACCGGGCGATGTGCCGCTCAACCTTGAGGAAAGCCTCTACCAGATCCTCGACGAACAGAATGTCGCGCACCTGCTTACCGTCGCCGTAAATGGTGATCGGCTCGCCCTTGAGCGCCCGGATCAGAAAGTGCGCCACCCAGCCCTGGTCTTCGGTGCCAAACTGGTGCGGACCATAGACACAGCTCAGCCGCAGCACCGCCGCCGGCACGCCCATGCAGCGGGCATAGTCGATGACGTACTGATCGGCGCCGCCCTTGGAGCAGCCGTAGGGGCTGTGGAAATCGAGGTTGCGCGTCTCGGCGATGCCGTAGGCACGGATTTCGGTGTCAACCGGCTGATAGCTATCGCCGGCTAGCTCCAGCGGGATATCCGGCAAGCCGCCGTAGACTTTGTTGGTGGAGGCGAAAATCACCGCTGGCGGATTAGGCTGCCGCCGCGCCGCCTCCAGCACGTTGAAGGTACCGCGCAGGTTGATGTTGAAGTCGCGCAGCGGGTCTTGCAGGCTGGTGGTTACCGCCACCTGGGCAGCCAGATGAAAGACTTGGCTGACGCCGTCGAAAGCCGGCTCCAGAGCGAAGACGTTGCGCAGATCGGCCGGGACGAATTCAAAGGTGTGTAGGCTGCGCAGCCATTCCAGGTTTTTCTCTACCCCCGGCCGCGACAGATTGTCGATGACCCGCACCGGTCGCCCCTCCCGGATCAGTCGGTCGACCAGATTGGTGCCAATGAAACCGGCGCCGCCGGTTACCAGCACCACGTCGTCGCGGGCACTCAACCAACCGACCGGGTGCGCCCAGTCGCGCGACCGGCGCACGCTTTCGAGGCCGCCGCTCTCCCAAATCCGGTACAGCAGCTTTTGTTCGCCGGTCTCGGTCTTGAGGCCGAAGTGGTAGTCGCGCGGATCCTTGTGGAAGCCGG
>DASULL010000228.1:0-2011 GCA_036278215.1 Gammaproteobacteria bacterium
TATTCGGACTGCTGGGTCGACGACTCGCGTTTGGTCGTTCTTAACGCCCTGGATGCTCAAGCCCGCGGAGCCGAGATTCGCACCCGGACCCGCTGCGAGAGTCTGGTCCGCACCGATGGCGGCTGGCGGCTGCGGCTACAGCCCGGCGCTGACGAGCCGTTCGAAGTCACCGCCCGGGCGGTGGTCAACGCCGCCGGGCCGTGGGTCACCGAGGTCATGACCAACGCCGCCGGCGTTTCTCGCCGGGCCGACCTGCGTCTGGTCAAAGGCAGCCACGTCATCGTCGGGCGCAAGTTCGAGGGCGAGCACGCCTATATCTTCCAGCATGGTGATGGCCGCATCGCTTTCGCCATTCCTTACCAAAACGATTTCACTTTGCTCGGCACCACCGATGTCAGTTACGAAGGCGATCCGGCCAAGGCGGCGATCGACGACACCGAGATCGACTACATCCTGGGTCTGGTCAATCAGTACTTCGACGAGCCGGTATCCCGCAGCGATATCGTCTCGACCTACAGCGGTGTGCGGCCGCTCTATAACGACAACAGCGCGAATCTGTCGGCGGTGACGCGCGACTATGTGTTCGACATCGATACGGCCGATGGCCAGGGCCCGCTGCTGTCGATCTTCGGCGGCAAGATCACGACCTACCGCAAGCTGGCCGAGCACGCCCTGGCCAAGCTCGGTCCTCTGCTCGGCGGCATCGGCGCGGCGTGGACGGCTAAGGCGCCACTGCCCGGTGGCGATATCGACAACGCCGACTTCGATGCCTTCCTGCAGGTTGCCGCCAGCCGACTGCCCTGGCTGCCCAAGGATCTGCTGCTCCGTTACGGCCGGCTGTACGGCACCCGCTTGTTCGAGCTGGTGGGCGAGGCGGACAGCTTGACGGCGTTAGGCGCCCACTTCGGCGCCGGTCTGTACGAGGCCGAGTTGGATTTTCTCATGCACTATGAGTGGGCGCGCAGCGCCGAGGACGTGCTGTGGCGCCGAACCAAGCTCGGCCTGCAGCTGGAGGCCGCCCAGAGCGAGGCGGTGGCGGAGTGGTTTTCCAAAGCACGGCACGCGAAGCGCGTGTCGGCTTAGCAGCCGCTTGCGGGCTCGACGCGCCGGCGGCACTACCCCCTTGCTAGGACTTGGCGTAGTGCTCCGCGCCCATGAAATCCAAGAAGACGCAGGGCTCGTTACCGACGACCCAGGCGTCGTGTCCAGGCGGAATGACCACCGCGCTGCCTGCGCCGCACTCGGTTTCCGTGCCGTCATCCATCACGATCTTCATCCGCCCGGCTAACATGTAGCCCAGGTGTCCTGCCTGGCAACTATCGGTTGCAGCGATCGGTTTGACGCTTTCCGACCAACGCCAGCCCGGCTCAAAAGTCGCACGGCCGATAGTCATTCCGCCCAGCGTCACGATGTCCATTCTGCCTTTCGGGAACGAGCGGCGCTCATCCGGCGAGTCCAGAGCCTTCCATTCCAGGCGATTGCCAACGGCCATGCTGCTGTCTCCACGGTTGTTCCATTGCGGTCGAGTTTCACCACCAGAATCGGCCCGAAGGTAAAACTCCTCCATAGCTATTCCAGCGGGCACCGGACAGCCGCAGGGTGGGGCCGTCAGCCGATCAGCCCAAGGTAGGTAGTGAAAGAAAAGTACGAGGCAGGGGCGGAGCGGCCATGGGCTCGATCGTGAACAGCGTCGCCTACAAGGGCGGAATCCGGCAGAGCGATGTCCCGATCGAGGACATCAGCGAAGTGTTGCGCGAGCCGGATACCTTCGTTTGGCTCGGTTTACTTGAGCCGGACGAGGCCCTGCTGCGGCAGCTGCAGGAGGAGTTCGAACTGCATGAGCTGGCGGTGGAAGATGCCCATGTCGCCCATCAACGGCCCAAGGTCGAGGCTTACCGGAACGCTTTGTTCGTGGTGTTGCACCCCGCTTGGCTGGAGGGGGAAGAGATCCGCTTCGGTGAAACCCATCTCTTCATCGGCAAGCGCTTTCTGGTGTCGATCCGGCATGGGC
>DASULL010000229.1:0-10732 GCA_036278215.1 Gammaproteobacteria bacterium
CGCGGGGCTACCTGTTCGAGCCGGAGATCCAGGCCCTGCGAGGCATGATCGCCCGCCCACATCGCTGCGGCACTACGCCGCGCCAGCTCTTCCGCGGAAACCCGCTCGACCGTTTGCTGCGCCTTATCCATGCCGCCCTCCTAGCGCCCGGTGAATACCGGCGCACGCTTCTGCATGAATGCCGTGACGCCTTCCCGGTAATCCGCGCTGCGCCCGGCCGCTTGCTGCAAATCGCGCTCCAGGTCGAGCTGCTGATCCAAGTCATTGCTCCAGGCGGCCTGGAGAGCCTGCTTAATAAAGGCGAGCGCCTGGGTAGGCTGGCCGGCCAGATGTCGCACCAGGGCGAGCGCCTCGCCCTCCAGCTCACCATCCTCCACAACCCTCCAGATCAACCCCCACTCGGCTGCCTGCGCCGCCGGCAGCTTGTCGCCCAACATGGCCAGACCGGCGGCACGAGCTGGCCCCAGCAGCCGCGGCAAGAACCAGGTGCCGCCGGAATCGGGCAACAAACCGATCTTGCAGAAGGCCTGGATGAACACAGCGGAACGCGCAGCCAGCACGATGTCGCAGGCCAGGGCGATGTTGGCGCCGGCGCCGGCTGCAATGCCATTGACGGCGCAGACCACAGGCAGCGGGAGGTTGCGGAGACGGCGGATCAGCGGGTTGTAATAAGTCTCGATAGCCGATCCCAAATCAGCCCCGCCTTCTCCTGGATAAATACTCGGGTCGGACAGGTCCTGCCCGGCGCAGAAGCCCCGGCCACGCCCGGTCAACAGCAGCGCCCGGGCCTTGGCCTCTTCCACCAGCCCAAGGGCGTCCCGCACCTCCTCATGCATGCGCGGATTAAAGCTGTTGAGGCTGGCCGGCCGGTTCAGCGCGAGCACGGCAACGCCTTCGCTGATCTCGAGTTCGATGGTCTCGAAGGTCATTTCTCTCTCCTGGCAGCAGGCGAGATGCAGGCGTCGCCAGCCGGCTTCTCGCAGACGAAGACCTACGCGAGCCCCTCCGCAGCCAACCGGCCAGGCCGGCGCTCGCGCGCCCAGCTAAGAGTCAGCGGCAATGCTGCTCCGCCCGAGCAATGAGCTTAGCGCAGCCGGAAAAGAAGACACAATAAAAATTGACACATGTCATTTTTTGTATCACAAATTGATGTTAGGCGAGACAGGAAAAGGCGCTAGAGCAAATAAGCATTCCGCCCCAGCCGGAGGTGGCGACAGGCGGACAAGTATCTCGAAAAAGCACAGAAATAAACCGCTCGTGTAGCACTTTTTGCGCTTTCTTCCTGGCCATGGAGGCCGAGCGACAGCGGCTTGCGCTCGCTGAAACGGCTTGAGCATGCAGGCAACAGTCACATCAGGAGGAGTTATGTCGACGGATTTCTTCGCCCAGCATCGAGACACCCTGCAGCAGGCGCTCGGCGCCTCCCGCAGCCGTGAGTACTGGAGCCCTTACCCCGAGGCACCGAGCGGCAAATTCTATGGCGAAGACGCGCCCGCCAGCGGCGAGGCCGCTTTCAAAGCCCGCTTGAACCAAACTTTCTCGCTCGAAATGCCGGGAGCCAGCGGCGAGACCGGTGGTGAGCTATCGCCCTATGGCTTTGAGCTGGGCATCCGCTACCCGAAAGTGCATGCGGACGCTTTGATCGACGCCATGTGCAAATCCTTACCCGCTTGGCGCGATGCCGGCTCTGACGTCCGCACCGGCATCTGCCTTGAAGTTCTGCATCGCCTGAACCAGCGCAGCTTCGAGATGGCGCACGCGGTCATGCACACCACGGGGCAAGCATTCGCCATGGCCTTCCAGGCCGGCGGCCCCCACGCTCAGGACCGCGGCCTGGAAGCGGTGGCCTACGCCTATGAGGCCATGACGCGTTCGGCGCTGCAGGCGCGCTGGGTCAAGCCGCAGGGCAAGCGGGATCCGCTGGAGATGGAAAAGCAATTCCACATCGTGCCGCGCGGCCTGGCGCTCATGATCGGCGTCTCCACCTTCCCCACCTGGAACGGCTACCCGGGTCTTTTCGCCAGCCTTGCCACCGGCAACCCGGTCATCGTCAAGCCGCATCCGGCTGCGATCCTGCCGCTGGCCATCACTGTAGAAGTCTGCCAGCAGGTCTTGCGCGAGTCCGGCTTCGATCCCTGGCTGGTGTCGCTTGCCGCCGATACGCGCGATGCCCCCATCACCAAGGAGCTGGCGATGCGGGAAGAGATCGGCGTCATCGACTTCACCGGCAGCTCCGCCTTCGGCGAATGGCTGGAAGAAAACTGCCGCCATGCGCAGGTCTACACCGAGAAAGCCGGTGTCAACGCCATCGTGATCGACTCCACCGACAACCTGCAGGCAATGGTGCAAAACCTCGCCTTCTCGTTGAGCCTCTACTCCGGCCAGATGTGCACCACGCCGCAGGATATCTTCATTCCGCGCGAGGGCATCGATACCGACCAAGGCCGCCTTAGTTTCGATGCGGTGGCCGAGGCGCTGGCCGATGGGGTGCGCCAGTTCCTGTCCGATAACGAGCGCGCCGTCAATGTGCTGGGTGCTATTCAGTCCACAGAAACCGCCGAGCGCATCGAGCGGGCTGCCAGCTTGGGCGAGCCGGTTTTAACGTCGGAGGCCCGCCAGCACCCGCAGTTCCCAAGCGCGCGCATTCGCACACCACTGATGCTCAAGGTGGATGCCAAGCAACAGGCGGATGCCTATGCCCAGGAGCTGTTCGGACCGATCTCCTTCCTGATCGCCACCGACAGCAGCGAAGACAGCATCCGACGCGCGACTGCGCTAGCGCGGCAGAAAGGCGCGATCACCTGGAGCGTTTACTCCACCCGCGACCAGGTGATCAGCCGCATGGAGGAAGCGGCTTTCGACGCCAAGGTGTCGCTGTCGATCAACTTGCTGGGCGGCGTGTTCGTCAACCAGACCGCAGCCTTCAGCGATTACCACGCCACCGGCGGCAACCCGGCGGCCAATGCCTGTCTGTGCGACGCGGCCTTCGTCTCCAATCGCTTCCGAGTCGTGCAAACGCGGCGGCATGCTGCAGCGTAACGGTGCTTGTTCCACCAGGCAGCCGCGGCCCAAGCCGGCCGCGGCTGCCTCTAGCCAAGCGGAGAAACCGCCGTGCCCTGGTATTCGATTGATGGCTTTCGCCCGGTGGTGCATCCAGACGCCTACGTTAACCCTACCGCGGTACTCATCGGCGATGTGATTGTCGGGCCCGGTGTCTACATCGGGCCATTGGCAGCGCTGCGCGGGGATTTCGGCCGGCTGGTTCTTGAGGAAGGCAGCAACCTGCAGGACACCTGTGTCATGCACGGCTTCCCGGGCGCCGACACCATCGTCGGCAAGGACGGCCACATCGGTCACGGCGCCGTGCTACACGGCTGCCGCATCGAGGAAGACGCCATGGTCGGCATGAATGCCGTGATCATGGACAACGCCATCATCGGCCAATCTGCCATCGTCGCCGCCTCGGCCTTCGTCAAGGCTGGCGCGCAGATGCCGGCGCGCAGCCTGATCGTCGGCGTGCCGGCGAAAGTGGTCCGTGCTCTCAGCGACGATGAAATCGCCTGGAAGCGCAGCGGCACGCGTGTCTACCAGGAGCTGACGCTGCGCTCCCTGCGCAGCATGGTCGAGGTCGCGCCCCTCCCCCAGGCCGAGCCTGATCGCCGCCGCCTCGAGTTCCCTGATCAACAACCTCTGCACCAGGTCAAGCAGCAATTCAACTGACAGCAGCGCCCGTGCACAACCGGGACAGGAGGAGCCCATGGCCTACCAGTTCATCACCGTCGAGACGGAAAACCGCATCGCCACCATCACGCTCAACCGCCCCGATGCTCTTAACGCTCTCTCCGCAGCGCTGATGGAGGAATTCGGCGAGGCTCTGGACCGGCTGGAGCGCGACGATGACGTTGGAGTCATCGTGGTTACTGGCGGCACCAAGGTATTTGCCGCCGGGGCCGATATTCGCGACATGGAAAAGGCCGATGTCGTCGAACTGTTCGTCAGCGACATGCCGCGCGGCCAGCATGGCTGGGACCGTCTGGAGCGCTGCCGCAAGCCGCTGATCGCCGCCGTCGCCGGCCATGCGCTCGGTGGCGGCTGCGAGTTGGCGATGGCGTGCGACATTATCATCGCCGCCGATAACGCCAAGTTCGGCCAACCCGAGATCCGCATCGGCACCATGCCCGGCGCCGGCGGCACCCAGCGGCTCGCCCGCGCCATCGGCAAAGCCAAGACCATGGAGCTCTGCCTCACCGGCCGCAGCATGTCTGCCGAAGAAGCCGAGCGCGCCGGACTGGTCGCCCTGGTGGTCCCGGCCGAACAACTGATGGAAGCAGCGCTAAAAATGGCCAGCCTAATCGCCAGCCATTCGTTGCCGGTGACCATGATGATCAAGGAAGCGGTCAATCAGGCATTCGAGATGCCGCTACAGGCGGGGCTGCTGCATGAGCGGCGTTTATTTCAGGCCACTTTCGCGACCGAGGATCGCCGCGAAGGCATGGCCGCCTTCATCGACAAGCGCCGGCCGGCCTTCCGCCACCGCTAGCAGATACCAAGCGCTATTCATCCAGGACCGTCAGGACCTGCCGGGCAATGGTGAACTCCTCGTCGGTAGCGATGACCCAGGCCCGGGTACGGCTACCGGCGCGGCTGATCCTGGGACCGTTCACCGCATTCGCTGCCGGATCGAACTCCAGCCCCAGCCATGCCAGCTCCTGACAGATGGCGGCCCGCACCGGTGCGGCGTTTTCACCGATACCACCGGTAAACACCAGCGCGTCCAGCCCGCCGAGGGCGGCCACCAGCGAGCCAAGCTCACGGCGGGCGCGGTAGCAATAAAGATCGACCGCCAGGGCGGCCGAGGGCGCGTCGCTGGCCAGCAGTTCGCGCATGTCCATGCTCAGCCCGGAAACCCCGAGCAAGCCGGAGCGGCGATACAGCAAATCCTCCAGCTCCTGCACCGACATGCCGTCATGCTGCAGCAAGTACAGCAAAACGCCGGGATCGATGCTGCCGCCCCGCTGCCCCATCATCAGGCCGTCGAGCGCGGTAAACCCCATCGTGGTGGCGACGCTGACGCCGGCCTGCATAGCGCACATGCTCGCGCCATTGCCAAGATGCGCAACCACCGTCCGGCCAGCGGCCGCCTCGGCGTCGTAATCCGGCAGCCGTTGGGCGATGTACTCGTACGACAGGCCGTGGAAACCGTAGCGCAGCACGCCCCGCGCGGCGTATTCCTCCGGCAAGGCGAAGCGCTGGGCGAGCAGCGGCTGGCTGCGATGGAAAGCGGTATCGAAACAGGCCACCTGCGGCAGCTGCGGCCGCAGCTGCTGGATGGTGCGGATAGCGGCGACGCTCTGTGGCTGATGCAGCGGTGCAAGCGCACAGAGCGCCTCCAGTTCCGCCAGCAGCTCGGCATCGATCCGCGCCGGCGCACTGTGCGCCGACCCGCCATGCACTACCCGGTGGCCGGCGGCGGCAAGGCCGACACCCTCCAGATTCGCTTCGACCCACTCGATCACCGCGGCCAGCGCCTGCTCGTGATCGGCGCCAACGGCAAGCTCGCGCTGCTCCAGCGGCTCGCCCGCGATCCCTTTGACCCGCAAGCTCGGCCGGCCGCCGATGCCGTCGAGCAAGCCGCGGTAGCGCAGCGTTGGCGTGCTGTCTCGGGCCAACATGTACAGGGCGAACTTGAGACTGGAAGAGCCGGCATTGAGAACCAGCACGCCTTCCGTCATCGGCCGCTCTCCGGAGCTCATGCCAAAGGCCCGGTCATTACTAAGCGGCGCTTCTTCTCCGCCAGCAGCAGCGCGATGGCGCTGGACGCCATCCGCGACACCTGGTCATCGGCGCGGCTGGTCAAGACAATGGGGACCCGCGCGCCCACCACGATGCCAGCAGCATCGGCATCGGCCAGATAATGCAGCTGCTTGGCCAGCATGTTGCCGGAATCCAGATCCGGCGCGATCAGGATATCGGCACGGCCTGCCACAGGCGAGACGATCCCCTTGGTGCGGGCCGCGGCCTCGGAGACGGCGTTGTCGAAGGCCAGCGGACCGTCGAGGATGCCGCCGGTGATCTGCCCACGGTCGGCCATCTTGCAAAGCGCGGCGGCATCGAGAGTCGAGCGGATGTCCGGGTTGACAGCTTCGGTGGCGGAAAGAATCGCCACCCGCGGCTCCGGTATTCCCAGGGCATGCGCCAGATCAATGGCGTTCTGCACGATGTCCCGTTTGGTAACCAGATCGGGAGCGATGTTAAGGCCGGTGTCGGAGATCAGCAGCGGGCGGGGATAGGTCGGCACATCCATCACCCAGACATGGCTCATCCGACGGCCAGTCCGCAGGCCGCGCTCTTTGTGTACAGCGGCGTGCATGAGTTCCTCGGTGTGCAGCGCCCCTTTCATCAGCACTTCCACCTCGCCGTTACGCGCCATCTGCACGCCCATCTCGGCGGCGGCATGGCTATGCTCGGTCGGGACGATGCGAAACGGCGCGAGATCGACCCCAGCCACCTCGGCCGCCGCGCGGATTCTGGTTTCAGGCCCAATAAGCACCGGCACAATCAGCCCCTGCTGAGCTGCCTCCACCGCCCCCAGCAGCGAAACCTGATCGACCGGGTGCACCACTGCGGTGGCGGCCGGCTGCAGACCGGCCGCCATGCCCAGCAGATGTGTCAGCTGCCGGCGGCGGCCCACCGCAGGCTGCGTACTGCGCCGCGGACGGCGAACCTTCTCCGTTGGGGCACACACCAGCATCGTCCCCGCCACCACCTGCTCGCCTTTCTCGTTCAGGCACTGACAAGCCAGCAGAACCTGGTTGCCGGGACGCTTCTCTTTAACTTCGATGCGAACGCGGACCCGCTCGCCAAGCGCCAACTGGGCGCCATAGCGCAGATTCTGCTCCAGCACAGTGGTGCCAGGACCGGGCAGCTCGGTGACGATGAGCGCCGCCACTTGCGCTGCCCCCCACATGCCATGGGAGAGAAACCGGTGGAACAGGTCGCTGCTGGCGTAGTCTTCGTCCATCCGCTCCGGATTAGCAGTGGCAGCATGCGCGGCAAAGGATTTCAGCTCGTCCAGGGTCAGCCGCTGGCTGAACTCCGCGCTCTGACCGACGGCAAGCTCTTGATACGGATAGTTCTCGACATAAACCACAGCACTACTCCAGCAGACTTGGTCTGAGAGCCTCTAAATTCATCCGCTCGTAAGCTCAACGGCCGGTGTCGGTACCGGCACCATGAGACCGCCGCGCTGCTCGATCCAGCGCGCCCTGCGCGCCTCGGCGGCATCGAGCTCGTCAAGCTGCAGCTGCAGCAACCGGTCGGCGGCGGCTCGCCAGTCCGGCGTCGCCGCTGGCGCCAGCATGGCTCGCCACCAGATTTCCATGGCCGTCGCCGCGCGGCGTACGCCCGTCTTCTGCAGATCGAGAAAAGCGCTGAGCGTATCCTGGTCCACCTTGGGCTTGAGATAAGCCAGCGTCACCGAATCCGGCTGCTGGCCAAAGCGGATGCTTACTCCGGCCTTGCGCATCTCGCTGCGGGTCAGCGCGCGCGCCAGCGAATAAAGCTCCGGTCCTTCCTCATTGCCATAGGCAATAAGGCGATGCGCCAGTTCCAGCATCAGTGGACCATCAGCGGGCAGGCCGCTCCATTCCTGCCGGCTCCGCTCGTCGGCGGCAAAAACATCGGCAGCGCTGGCCAGCGTCGGGTGCAGGGGCTGTTCCGCCACGGCCGCCTCCAGGGCGATGCGGAAGTACTCCTCCAGCCAGAGATGGTGGTTGCTGATGATGTCGAGGCCGATGTCCTTCAAGCCGGGCGGCTCGCAACGCAGGCCCCACAGGCAAACCACCTTCATCTTCCAGACCTGCAGGGTGGCGTCGACGAAGAAGCGGTAGATGCCGACCTGGATGGTATGGATCTGGTTGCCGAGATCGCCAAGATAATGGAAGCCATTGCCGGCGTAGAGCGCGGCCAGCGCCGGTTCGCCCAAGTGCTGGGCCAGCACGGCCAGATCACCGTAGGCTTGCGCCCGCTCGGGCGCAAAGGTGATGACTTCGTCTCCAAAGCCGGTCGCCATGGCGAAATCGGCCGGCGCTGATTTCAGCACGGCCGGATCAGCGCTCTTGGGTCGGTTGTTGAGGCCGTAATGCGCGTGCGCTTGGCCCGACAACCCTTCGACCCGACCCATGTTGAGAATCATGGGGTCGAATGGAATGCGCTCGCCATCGGCGGTCTGCGGAAACTCTCCTGCAACTACCCACCAGCGATTCTGGTTGCGCCGATCCAGATCGGGATAGCTGGAGCCGATACGCACCCACTCC
Organism: Gammaproteobacteria bacterium; assembly: GCA_036278215.1. GTDB lineage: Bacteria > Pseudomonadota > Gammaproteobacteria > Nitrococcales > AK92 > JAAYIK01. The sequence continues at coordinate 8,316 of DASULL010000229.1, forward strand.
AGCAGGGTGCGCTCCTGCCCTGGCAGGATCGACCGGTAGTGACTCGGCAACTCACCCGACTGCGCCGCCGACTCGGCCACGGCAGCATAACTGTCGAAGCTTAATGTCGGCATGATCGCAGCGGAGCCGAGGAGTTCCTTGAAGGCAGCGGCGGAAAATGCCGTCACATCCGGATAACGCTGCAGGAAACGCGCCCGCAGCTCAGGGTTCTCGGTACTTTTGAGAAGCTCATACAGTTGCCTTCGAAACCGCTCCAGGCTGGCCTCATCGGGCAACGCTGCGGTTACCTCGGTGCCAAGCGCCGGATCGCGCTCCAGCACGTCCGGCAGGCGATCATGCAGCATCACGGAATAGCCGAAAGCCGCGCCAGGAAGCACCAGCAGCGCTCCAATGGCGAGGGGCAGCATAAACGGACGATGAGCACGCATGGATAATCCTTTGCCGGTCAGGAATAAGCTCTGATCGTAAAAGGCGCCAATCGGCGAGGCAATCGATAAAACCTTACAGCTGGAAAAGCTGAGGCCTATCGCTATGGCAGCTCTCGATTGCGTCAACGCTTAAAGCCCAAGAGTGCCCTGCTGAATCAAGTACGTTACCGGCGAAACCAAGCTTGTTACTTGCCGCTCAGGCCCGATCTGAAAAGTTGCTCGATTACTCCAGCAAAGGCATGCAACGGACACTGGAACCTTGCGGGCCCGGCTTAACGCATTTGAAAAGCTTCCTGGTGGAACAGCCGCGCCGGTAGACCGCGACTGCGCAACCCCGCCCGCAGGGCGTCGGCAAACCCCTGCGGGCCGCAGAACCAGATACTCGGTTTGGCTCCTGGATTCGCCGTCAGCAATTCGTCGGCCTGCAGATGACCGTCCCGCTCGGTATAGCGGATATTCAGCGTGACGCTCGACAAGCCGGCTCAAAGTTCCTGCAAGCGCTTGGCGAATACCGCTTCCTGCGGATTACCCACGCAATAATGCAGCGTCACCTTTGGCGCCGTCTGCGGCTGATCCTGCAGCGATTCCAGCCAAGCGAGGAACGGCGTCGCCCCAATGCCGGCCGCCACCCAGACCTGTTGCTCCGCCCGATCGCGGTGAAAATCGAAGCGCCCATACGGCCCCTCTACCGTCACCGGCTGCCCGACCTGTAGCCGCCCGGCCAGCGCCGCCGTGTAATTCCCCAACGCCTTGATAGCGAAGCGCACTCTGCCACTGTTGTCATCGGCATTGCTGAGCGTGAAGGGATGGGCTCCCTCCAGGCGGTCGAAGGTGACGAAAGCGAACTGCCCGGGCCGATGCACCCAGCGGCCATCCACTTGGCAGGTAACCTCCAACACATCGTCGGCCAGCCGTTCGACCTGAACGATTCTGCCGCGATAGCGGCGTTTCCGGCCGATCTTGCCGGTCAGCGCGATCAAGGCAGCGCTTGAGCCAACCAGCGCACTCAGACCGATCAGCCAACCTGCCGGCTGTTGCCACCAAAAGGCCGGCGCCAATACCACCGCATGCAATGCCAGCGCCAGATAAACCAGAGCCAGCGCTTTGTGTACGTAGCGCCAGAAGTGATAGGGAAAGCGCTGCCACAAGGTGAGGACAAGCATGGCACCGAGTATCCATACCGACCACTCGCCGGCATCCTTGGCGACATCACGAAACATATCCAGCATCCCTTCCGCTCGCGGCAATTTGGCACCGCGCTCGAAAAACAGCTGCAGCAGCTCCTTCGACAAATCCAGCAGGTAGTGCATCAGGGCCAACCCGATGGCCAGAATTCCCGCCCACTTGTGCAACCGGTACATCCGGTCCAAACCGCCCAACGGCCGCTCCAGCCAGCGCGGCCGCACCGCCAGCAGCATCACTAACGACATCATGACGAACGACGCCAGGCCGCTGAGCAGGATCGCTTCCTTGCGCAGCGTCCAGACAGTTGTCGGTGCCGAGGGGTACAGTGCCGGCGCCATGGCCCAGGCCGCTAAAATCAGCGCCAACAGCCCGATCAAAGCTTTTTTCATGGCAATCTCCGGTAAAACAGCCCGTCTCTGTCACCGAAGAATGCGCCGGCAAATTTAATCGAAGCTTAATCGTCGGTACCGACCTCGCCTAAGCGGCGGGAGGTATAGAAGCGAAAGATCGCGGATCCAGCAAAATTTTCTACTTGGCTGTGTCATGCCGATCGTCAAGCGGCTAGCCTCGCCATTGCGACAGCCTCGCCCCGGCCACAGAAATAGCAGCCGACCACACCCGCTTAACGCAGCGCTGCGGCTGTGCAGCCGGACCGGAGTATTACTGCCATGCGTCTACAGCCGGTATTAACCGCCGCGACAATAGCTGCGATGACAGCCTGTAGCAGCACCAGCCAACTGCCAGTCTCCGCCGGCATTGGGCCAAACCCGACCCTGCCGCCCCCGGAGAGCTCGTCCATTCCGG
>DASULL010000230.1:0-2863 GCA_036278215.1 Gammaproteobacteria bacterium
TTATGCCCGCAGCCGGACGTGGGAAGCCTGTGCAGAACTGCTGCTGTCTTACCTGGCACCGGTCGACTTCGCAGCGGCGACCGCCCATATCGCCACCGGGCGAATGAAGGATTTATCCGAATAGCCGCTGACCTGCCATGAGGCAGCAGAGAGCAGGATGCCTCCTGCTCCAGCGATCGAAACCAGCGTCGCGCGTGAGATCGCCGTCTCGGTGAGGTAAACGACTGCTCCGCCGCAGTGACCGTCGACACCGGCTAGCGGCTGGCGGTGGTGGCGTTGCGCTGGAGATCGGCCAAGTCCACCGCGACGACGGCTGCGCTTTCCAGAATGGTGTCCGGTAAGGCGTCCTGATCCACATCATCCAGCGACTTGACCGGATCCAGTCCGTAGGCGGCGAGGCGCCGGTTCAGCGACGCCAGTTGGCGCGCTTCGGCCTGATCGCGTTCCGCCCGTCGCTGCTTCTCGTTGAGCGGCAGGGATTTGGTCGCCTGCATTTCCCGCAGCTGCGTGTATTCATCGAGCAAGGCCTGGAATGCTGAATTTTGCGCCGCCCATTCTTTATGCCGTTCCCGCAGCGCGGGGAGTAGCGGCTCCAGGTTGCCTTGCGGCCGGAATGACACTGGCCGGATGGCATCCCATGGCAGCGAGTTCTTGGCGGCGCTCTCGTAGAAGCGCTCGGCATCGATCGCACTCGGCAGAATGATGTCCGGCACCACGCCGCGACGCTGGGTGCTGTGGCCGTTGATCCGGTAGAACTTGGCGATAGTCAGCTTCAGCCGGCCGCCAGTGTCTTGCTTACGCAAGCCGCGGTCCAGATCGATCAGGGTCTGCACGGTGCCTTTGCCGAAGGTTTTCTGGCCGACCACTACGCCGCGGCCGTAATCCTGGATGGCGGCCGCGAAAATCTCCGACGCCGAGGCACTGAACTGATCCACCAGTACCACCAGCGGCCCGGAGTAGGCGATGCCACGGTTACGTTCCTGGATTACCTCGACGGTGCCGTCATGGCGACGTACCTGTACTACCGGCCCGCTGTGTACGAACAGGCCGGTGAGCTCGGTGGCTTCACGCAGAGACCCGCCGCCGTTACCGCGCAGGTCGATCACCAGGCCGTCGATGCCCTCGTGCTGGAGTTGCTTGATCAGTTCGCGGACATCGCGGGTCGTGCTGCGGTAGTCTTTCTTGCCGGCATCGGCGGCGGCGAAGTCCATATAAAATGCCGGCAGCTTCACCACTCCGATATGGCGGGTTTGTCTGCCGACCGGAACGTCGATGGTCTTCGCCTGGGCGGCCTGCTCCTCCAGCTTGATCTCGTTCCGTACCAGAGTGACGATCTTGGGGGTGCCGCCGCCGGATTTACTTGGCAGCACCTGCAGCCGCACGGTCGTTTCCTTAGGGCCACGGATGCGATCGACCACATCGGGCAGGCGCCAGCCGACGACGTCGCTGATCTCGCCCTCGTGGCCTTCGCCGACACCGATAATGCGATCGCCCGGGTGCAGTTGTCCGCTCAGCGCAGCCGGGCCGCCTTTGACCAGCTCCACTACCTCGACGAAATCATTCTCGTTGCGCAGCATCGCGCCTATGCCTTCCAGCGACAGCCGCATCTGAATGTCGAAATTCTCCGACAGACGCGGCGACATATACTGCGTGTGCGGATCGAACACCTGCGCCCAGGCGTTGATGTAAGTCTGGAAGATTTCTTCGTTGCTGTAATTGGTGACGGTGCTGGCCAGCCGCTTGTAGCGCTTGGTGAGGATCTCCTGCACCTTAGGCCACTCCTGGCCGGCCATCAGCAGGGTCAGGGCGTCATGTTGGACGCGCTTTTTCCACAGGCCGTCCAGCTGCGCCTTGCTTTCCGCCCAGGGCGCTTCGTTGCGGTCGATCTCGATACGATCAGTGGAATTCAGATTGACAGGCTTTGCCAGCAGAGCGGTGGCGAACTCCGCTCGTTCCCGCACCCGCTGCTGATAGCGCTCGAAAATCCGGTAGCCGGCGCTCAGATTGCCGCGCTGAAGCTCATCGTCGAGCTGGTTGACCCCCCGCTGGAACTCGTCGATGTCCTGCTTCAGCAGGTAATAGCGCTCCTGATCGAGGGTATCGAAATAGGCTTGCAGCGCCTGCGTCGCCATCGCATCGTCGATTGGCAGCGAGCGGTAATGAAATTCGGACAGAAGTTCGCTGATCAGCCGCGCTTTACGGACCTGGGCCTGAGCATCCGCCGTGCTGACGCTACTGCTCGCTGTCGCGACCGGCGCGGAGGCAACGGGCACCGCAGCCACGATGACTGCGGCTGCGAACAGGAGGCGGCCGAACAACTGCCTGAAATGTCTCATGTTGTTTCTCTCAAGGCGCATTGGCGCCGTGTCCTCCAAAGTATGTCCCGCCTTCGTTAAGCGGGTTCAAGGCTGCGGGCGACAACCTCGTAAACATCAGTCGACAGATTCGGCGCGGCCGAGATGCGCGTCAGGCTCTCCCGCATCAGCTGGGCGCGCTGCGGCTCGTAGCGGCGCCAGCGGCTCAACGCGGCCACCAGACGTGCGGCAATCTGTGGATTGATGGCGTCCAGTTTTAACACGGATTCGGTCAGAAAAGCGTAGCCGGCGCCTGATGGATCGTGAAAAAGGGCCGGATTCTGGTGGCAGAACGCCCCGATAAGCGCTCTGACCTTGTTCGGGTTGCGAAGTTCGAAGGCCGGGTGGGTCGTGAGCGCGCGCACCCGCTCGAGGGTGTCCTCGCGACGCGACAGGGCCTGTACCCGAAACCACTTGTCCACCACCAGCGGCTCATTCCGCCAGCGTTGATAGAAGGACTCGAGCGCCTCGGCCGCGGCCGGCAGGTCCACGTCCGCCAGCAGGCCAAG
>DASULL010000231.1:0-2455 GCA_036278215.1 Gammaproteobacteria bacterium
CTGCTGGTGGTGCCCTGATCGATCGCCAGAATCAGCGGGTTACCGGTCACTCCTATCCCCCTTAGCTAAGCCGCTGTTAGCGGTGGCAATTCATCTTCGGCCGGGTCGAGAAAATGTCAAGCGGCGATGTTCATATCCGAACTCGCCGGCTATCTTGAAATAGTAAGCCGAGCTTCTTCGCAGCTGAAGGACCAGTGCATGCAGGAGCTGAACGAGCGTCAAAAGGAAATTCTGGAGCTGGTGCGTAAGCAGGGGTTCGTGGCGATCGAGGCCCTGTCGCAGCATTTCAGCGTGACCACCCAGACCGTCCGCCGTGATATCAACGCCCTATGTCGCCAGCGTCTGCTGCGCCGCTACCACGGCGGCGCCGGCTTGCCCTCGAGCGTGGAAAACGTGGCCTACACGGCACGGCAGGTGCTGTGCCTGGGAGAGAAGCGGCGCATTGCCCGGCTGGTGGCGTCGCAGATTCCGGATCAGGCATCGCTGTTCATTACCCTGGGGACCACCGCCGAGGAGATCGCCAAAGCGCTGCACCAGCATAAGGAGCTGCGGGTAATTACCAATAATCTGCATGTCGCTACCTTGATGAGCAATTATGCCGGCTGCGAGGTGATTCTTGCCGGCGGCACTGTGCGTCCGCGTGACCACGGCATTACCGGTGAGAGCACGGTTGCTTTCTTCCGTCAGTTTCGTGTCGATTTCGCGCTGATTGGCATCTCCGGTATCGATGACGACGGCACTTTGCTCGATTTCGACTACCACGAAGTGCATGTGCTGCAGGCGGCGATCGCCAACGCTAGACAGACTTGGCTGGCTGCCGATCACAGCAAGTTCGGCCGCGATGCCCTGGTACGGTTGGGGCCGCTGTCGCTGATCGATGCATTGTTTACCGACAGGGCTCCGCCGGCCCGGCTGGCGGCGGCGCTGGCCGAAGCAGGGGCGCAGCTGCACATAGCGCCGCCCGCTCAGAGCTGAAAGGGATAAGGCTGAAAATGCTCAACTTGCTAAGGTTTAAAGCGCCATCTATGTTGTAAAGTGAGCATACGTGGCGATCTTCGATGTCGCTGAAAGGCGATGTTTCCCGGTTTCAAACGCTAGCAAGGATGTAAGCGGCCGTGGCAACAGCAGAGCAGTTCGATCTTGTCGTTCAGGGCGGCGACAGCAACCGCACCGGGATCGTCCGCGATTCCGCCGGCCGCGGCTATTCCATGCTGCTTTGTCAGCAGCCCGATCTCGCCACGCCCATCTCCTCGGCCAGCACCCAGTTGATCCACAGCGGCCTACGACTGGCGCCGGTGGCGGTCGTCGCCCGGCTGCAGGCATGTTTGGCGGCGGCAGCGCTGCAGCGGTGCCCGCCATGAGCTTGCAGCTGCAAGGCATCAGCAAGGTCGTCGGCGGGCAAACCTGGATCGAAGACGTCAGCCTCGATCTCCGGCCCGGCGGCTTCAACGTGCTGCTCGGCCTGACCCTGGCCGGCAAGACCACCCTGATGCGGCTGATGGCCGGGCTGGAGAAACCCGACAGCGGCCGGGTGCTCATGAACGGGCGCGACATGACCGGCGTGCCGGTGCGCAAACGCAACGTCGCCATGGTCTACCAGCAGTTCATCAACTATCCGTCGATGACGGTCTACGACAACATTGCCTCGCCGCTGCGGATTGCCGGCTGGCGCCGCCAGGAGATCGAGCGGCGAGTACGCGAGGAAGCCGAGCGGCTGCATATCGATCATCTGCTGGACCGCCTGCCGGGAGAGCTCTCCGGTGGCCAGCAGCAGCGGACCGCCATGGCCCGAGCGCTGGTACGCGACGCCGACCTGCTGTTGCTGGACGAGCCGCTGGTCAATCTCGATTACAAACTGCGCGAGGAGCTGCGGGCCGAGATGCGGGAGATCTTCGCCCGCCGCCGCGCCGTGGTGGTCTACGCCACCACCGACCCGCTGGAGGCGCTGACCCTGGGCGGCCACACCGCGGTGCTGCAGGCCGGCCGTCTGATCCAGTTCGGCCCCAGTCTGGAGGTCTACCATCGTCCGGCCACGGAGCACGTCGGCTATGTCTTCGGTGACCCGCCGCTGAATATGGTGCCCGGCCAGCTCGACGACGCCATCGTGCTCGGCAACACCACCCGCCTGCCATTGCCGGCGCATCTGCGGCGGCTGCCGGCCGGGCACTACCGGTTCGGCATGCGGCCCAGCCACCTGTCGGTATTCCGGCGAACGCCGGCGGATATCGCCGTGCCGGCGGAAGTCGTCGTGCCCGAGGTCAACGGCTCGGAAACTTATATTCACGTACGACACCACCAGGTGGATTGGGTTATCCAGCAGGACGGCATCCACTTGATGCCGGTCGGCAGCGAGATCGCCATGTATCTCGATCCGGAGCGGCTATTCGCCTTTGACGGCGATGGTCGGCTGGTGGCCGCGCCCACGCCGCTGGGCGCTTTGCCGGCGGCGGGAGCC
>DASULL010000232.1:0-4809 GCA_036278215.1 Gammaproteobacteria bacterium
CCTTGATGGCTTGGCGGATATTGCGTTCGGCTTCCGCTGCGCTCTGCGGCGGCGGCAGCTCCAGCAGCGCTTCCACCATCGCCACGCTGCCGCCCCAGGTGCGAAACATTTTGGCGGTCAGCGGCTGGCCGGTGGCCGTGCTCAGGTAATCGTTGACGTCGGCTGAGTCGATGCTGTGGCGCTGCCCGGCCTCATCCAGATACTGAAACAACTCCTGCCCCGGCAGCTCCTGACAACGGCGGATAATCCGGGCGATACGGCGGTCCTGGATATCGGTGGAGTGCAACTTGCCGGACTTGCCGCGAAACTCCAGGTGAATGCGCGCACCTTCCAGCGCCAGATGCCGGCTCCGCAGCGTAGTCAGACCATAGGAGCGGTTGCGCTCGGCATACTCGCTGTTGCCGACTCGGATCAGGGTCTCATCGAGCAGATGCGCCACCAGCGCCAGCACCCGCTCCCGCTGCAGCCCGGGCCGACGCAGATCGGCATCGATGCGCTGGCGCAGGGCCGGCAGTGCTTCGCCGAAGGCCAGCAGTTGCTGGAAGTTGCTCTCGGCCCGCAGCGCCGTCCAGCGCGGATGGTAGATGTACTGTTTGCGCCCTTTCTCGTCACGGCCAGTGGCAAGAATATGGCTGTTGCGATACGGCGAGATCCAGACCTGTTCCCAGGCAGGCGGAATGGCCAGTGCCTGCATCCAGGCACGCAGCGCCGGATCGCGAATCGGCCGTCCGGTACTGTCGTGGTAACTGAAACCCTTGCCGCAGCGGCGCCGCCGATAACCCGGAATGTCATCGCTGACGTAACGCAACCGAGCCTCTTTGGCGGCATGCTCGGGATCAAGCTCGGCGACGGCGCTGGCAGGCATGAACTAAAGACCCATGTTGGACGTCTCCAACATGGATGCCGGGCGGTGCGATGCAAGTGCTCACGGCACCGCTGCGGTGCTTTACCATCAAGCATCGCTGCACTGTCAAACTGTAAATAACGGAAGAAAATGAAAAAACTCAGCAGCCTGTTCCTGCAAGGCTTGGCAGCCATTCTGCCCATCGCCGTCACCATCTATCTGCTGTACTGGACCGGCAGCTCGGCCGAGGCGCTGCTCGGCGGCCTGCTGCAACGGATCCTGCCGGCCGATCTGTATGTCCCCGGCATGGGATTAGCAGCCGGCGTGCTGCTGACTCTGCTGCTCGGGCTGCTGCTCAACGCCTACTTGGTTCAGGCCGTATGGCACTGGCTGGAAGGCCTGATGGCGCGCATCCCGCTGGTGAAAACCATCTTCAGCGCGACCCAGGACATGATGCGGCTGCTATCGCCGGCGGCACAGAAAGAGCTGAGCCAGGTGGTCATGGTGCCGCTGGGCGACAGCGGTTATCGCATCCTGGGCTTCGTCACCCGGCAGGATACCTCCGATCTGCCACCAGGCTTGGGCGACGCCGATACCATCGCTGTCTACACCCCATTGAGCTACCAGATCGGCGGCTATACCTTGCTGGTACCCCGCTCCAGCGTGACACCGATCGATATGAGCGTGGAACAGGCGATGCGTTTTGCATTAACTGCCGGCGTCTCCAGCGGCGCTGGCAGAGGCGCTACGGAAGAGAATCAGCCAGCGACGACAGCGAGCGAGCCACTGTAGCCATACCGCTATGCGGGCATTATGATGCTATGGGTCCGCTGCAACCCTAAGCGGACAAAAAATGCCCCAACAATAGGCAATAGTGGCCACATGGATGTTCAGCCTGCCCGGCTACCCGCCCAAAACAGCGGGAAGACGGCGGACACGAATCTTGTATCGCCCACCGGCGGCTGGTTCAGTGGCCAATTGAGAGGTGGAGAATGGCTGCAGTACCAGAGGATCTCGATCCGCAGGAGACGCGCGAGTGGCTGGACGCCCTTGAAGCGCTTATCGAAATAGAAGGCCCGGAACGGGCCCATTATCTGCTGGAGGCCTTGATCGACAAGGCCCGGCGCCGGGGAGTGGAGACGCCGTTCAAGGCGACCACCGCTTATCTCAACACCATCCCGGCCGACCGCCAGGTACGCTCGCCGGGCGACCACGACCTCGAATGGCGCATTCGCTCGCTGATCCGCTGGAACGCCATGGCCATGGTGGTGAAGGCGAACCAGGAGCATGACGGCATCGGCGGCCACATCGCCAGTTTCGCCTCCAGCGCTACCCTCTACGACGTCGGTTTCAACCATTTCTGGCGCGCCCCCAGTACAGAGCATGGCGGCGACCTGATCTATATCCAGGGCCACTCCTCGCCCGGCATCTATGCCCGCGCCTTCCTCGAAGGGCGGCTCACCGAGGCACAGCTCTACGGCTTCCGTACCGAAGTCAACGGCAAGGGCATCTCGTCCTATCCACACCCGTGGCTGATGCCCGACTTCTGGCAATTCCCTACGGTTTCCATGGGGCTTGGCCCGATCCAGGCGATCTACCAGGCCCGCTTCATGAAGTACCTGCACAACCGCGGCTTGGCCGACACCGCTAATCGCAAGGTGTGGGTGTTCTGCGGCGATGGCGAGATGGACGAGCCGGAATCGATGGGTGCCATCGGGCTGGCGGCCCGCGAGCGGCTGGACAACCTGATCTTCGTCGTCAACTGCAACCTGCAGCGCCTGGACGGGCCGGTGCGGGGCAACAGCAAGATCATCCAGGAGCTGGAGAGCGAATTCCGCGGCGCCGGCTGGAACGTCATCAAAGTGATCTGGGGCTCATACTGGGATCCGCTGCTTCTCCAGGACACAAACGGCCTGCTGCGCAAGCGCATGGAAGAATGCGTCGACGGTGAGTACCAGAACTTCAAGGCCAAGGGCGGCAAGTACACCCGCGAGCACTTCTTCGGCAAGTATCCCGAGCTGGCCGCGATGGTCGCCAACATTTCCGATGACGACATCTGGCGCCTCAACCGCGGCGGCCACGATCCCCACAAGATCTACGCCGCCTACCACGCCGCCGTCAATCACACCGGTCAGCCCACCGTCATCCTCGCCAAGACCGTCAAGGGCTACGGCATGGGCGAGGCCGGCGAAGGGCAGAACATCACCCACCAGCAGAAAAAGATGGGCGAAGAAGCGTTGCGCGCTTTCCGCGATCGCTTCCGCATCCCGATCTCCGATGAGCAGATCCACGATGCGCCCTTCTACCGGCCGGCGGATGACAGTCCGGAAATCAAGTACCTGCAGGAGCGCCGCCAGGCCCTGGGCGGCTATCTGCCAGCGCGCGACCCTAACCGGGCGCCGGCCCTGGAAACGCCAGAGCTGTCGGCCTTCGAGCTATTGCTGAAGGGCAGCGAAGATCGCGAGATGTCGACCACCATGGCCTACGTCCGCATCCTCGCGATTTTGCTGCGCGACAAGAATATCGCCAAATACATCGTCCCCATCGTCCCCGACGAGGCGCGCACCTTCGGCATGGAAGGCATGTTCCGCCAGCTGGGCATTTACTCCTCAGTGGGGCAGCTGTATCAGCCGCAGGACGCCGATCAGCTGATGTTCTACAAGGAAGACAAAAAAGGCCAGGTGCTGCAGGAAGGCATCACCGAGGCCGGTGCCATGTGCTCGTGGATCGCTGCCGGTACTGCCTATGCTAATCATGGCGTACCGATGATCCCGTTCTACGCCTTCTACTCCATGTTCGGTTTCCAGCGGGTCGGCGACCTCGCCTGGGCGGCGGCCGATGCCCGTACCCATGGCTTCCTGATGGGCGGCACCGCCGGACGCACCACCCTGAACGGTGAAGGGCTGCAGCATGAGGACGGCCACAGCCAGGTGCTGTCGTCGGTGATCCCGAACTGCGTTTCCTACGACCCGACTTTCAGCTACGAAATGGCTGTGATTATCCAGGACGGTCTGCGGCGGATGTTCAAAGAGCGCGAGAGCGTCTTCTACTACATCACCATGATGAACGAGAACTACTCGCACCCGCCGATGCCGGAAGGCGCGGAAGACGGCATTCGTCGAGGGATGTATCTGTTCCGCGATGGCGGCGAGGCCAAGCTCAAGGTGCAGCTGATGGGTTCCGGCACCATCCTGCGCGAGGTGATTGCCGCCGCTGACCTGCTCAAAGACGACTGGGGCGTCGGCGCCGACATCTGGAGCTGCCCGTCGTTCACCGAACTGCGCCGCGATGGCATCGCCTGCGAGCGCTGGAACATGCTGAATCCGGAGGAAACGCCGCGGCAGCCCTGGGTGGCGCAGTGTCTGCAGGGCCGGCAGGGCCCGGCCATCGCCGCTACCGACTATATCCGTACCTTTGCCGATCAGATACGGCCGTATCTCGATCGCCGCTTTACCGTGCTCGGCACCGACGGCTTCGGCCGCTCGGATTCGCGCGAAGCTCTGCGAGCGTTCTTCGAGGTGGACCGCTACTTCGTCACCATCGCCGCCCTGAAGGCGCTGGCCGACGAGGGCAAGCTGCCCGCCGCCAAGGTGGCCGAAGCCATCAAGAAGTACGGAATCGATCCAGCCAAGCCGAACCCGGCGACGGTCTGATCGAGGCAGAAAAGCATGGCCCTGCGCGCCCTCGGCGCGCAGCCGGGCGCATAGCCCTCCTGCCGGGAGGGAAAAGGATACGGAATGGCAGACACGATAGAGCTAAAGGTTCCGGACATCGGCGACTTCGACGAGGTCGCCGTCATCGAGGTGCTGATCCAGCCGGGCGACAGCGTTGCCGTCGAGCAGTCGCTGGTCACCCTGGAGAGCGACAAGGCCACCATGGAGGTGCCCAGCAGCCAGGCCGGCACCATCAGGGAGGTCAAGGTCAAGGTCGGCGACAAGGTCAGTCAGGGCGATCTGCTCGCGCTG
>DASULL010000233.1:0-5349 GCA_036278215.1 Gammaproteobacteria bacterium
GAGCAGCCGGTACTCGGCCAGGGGCAAACTTTCTTTCACCCCGAGAACTGGGTGTCGTTCCGGCACCTGCTGCGCTGGGGCCTGAAGGCCACCCTGCTCTACGGCATCGGCCGGCGCAATGCCCTGCGGATCGGCGTTACCCGCCACGACATCCCCCTGCCGCGTTTACCGAAAGCCTTCGATGGCTACACCATCCTGCAGATCAGCGACCCGCACTTCGACGCCAACCCGGAGTTTCCACCGGCGCTGGCGGCGCGGGTGCGAGATCTGGAGTACGATCTGTGTGTGTTGACCGGCGACTTCCGCTATCGCACCTCCGGCCCGCCGGAGCCGGCCCTGGCCGGCTTGGCCTATCTGCGGCAGCATCTGCGGGAGCCGGTATACGGCGTGCTGGGTAACCACGATTCCATTCGCATGGTGCCGGCAATCGAGGCCATGGGCATCCGACTGCTGCTGAACGAATCGGTCGAGCTACGCCGTGCTGGCGAGAGCTTGTACCTGGGCGGCGTTGACGATCCGCACTATTTCCGCGCCGACAATCTGGAAGCCACCTGCCGCAACATCCCCGCCGACGCTTGCGCCTTGCTGCTGGCACACTCGCCGGAGATCTTCCGCCAGGCAGCCCATGCCGGCTTCGATGCCATGTTCTGCGGCCACACCCACGGCGGCCAGATCCGCCTGCCGGGCGGCATCGCCATGGTGTTCAACGCCAACTGCCCGCGCCGGTTCTGCAGCGGCCACTGGCGGCACGGCAGGATGCGGGGATACACCTCCGTGGGCGCCGGCTCCTCGGTAGTGGATGTGCGATTTAATTGCCCGCCCGAGGTAGTGCTGCACCGGCTGGTGCGGGCGGGCTGAAGGCGGCTATCTCGGGGCTGGAGGCCCCGTGAAGGCCCCAAGGGGCCATTGACCCCTTCACGGGGTCTCCCACAGGAGATCCCCCTCTAAGGATGGCAGGGGCCATCCCCTGTAGGAGCACCCATAAAGGGCGTAATACGGCTTTAGCCGCGAGAGCCGGCCGCAAGGCCGGCACATCCTGCCCCAGCTAAGCCAGTGCCACCAGTCCTTTCGGCCGCTGCCGCGGCCGTCTCGGGGCTGAAGCCCCTCCTACAGAAGCAGCCCGCTAATACGGCTTCTTCCTTATCCCCAGCCGGAACAGCAACAGCGACAGCGGCGATCCCAACAACAAGAACAACACAGTCGCCGCCAGCACCTCCACCGCCGTCAATGGCAACCAGTAGCTCAGGACCAGTGCCGGCAGCAGGGCTTCCGGGATCTGATCGAGCAAGAACGCCTGGCCGCTGGGCGGTATTCCCAGCCGGCGCTTAATGAAGCTGGAGCAGAGGTCGCCCACCATGGCGGCGGCGCCAGCGGCTGCGCCGACCAGCCAGGAATGACCGAGCATGAGGCCGACCAAGCTGGTTGCGACAATGGCCGCCATAACTCCGGGCCAAGTTTTCGAGCGGCCGAACAGCGGCTGGCCATCGCCCAGCCGGCAGCCGAAATCCACCGACGGCAGAGTACGGCCGTGCGTCAGCCGGGCCAGCAGGATCGGCGCACCGTTGGCCGCCAGCACCAGCAGCAGCGCCTCGAGCACCCGCCAGAGTGAAAACACCGGCTCCAATACCCGCCCCCTCCCTTTAAGCAGTCTGGCCTAAGCCCAGTCGACTGAATCTCCCGCCGATTATTATGGCCGGCCGCAAGGCCGGCACGATAAGCCTCGCCAGCGGCAGCCGGATGTTCGGCCGCTACCGCGGCCGTCACGCGGCTAAAGCCGTATTAGGACCTTCAGCGATCCTCCTACAGGGTGCTGACTCTCACGGCTGGCAGTTCCCTGACCTGTAGGAGGGGCTTTAGCCCCGAGAGCCGGCCGGTAAGGCCGGCACACCCTGCCTCAGTCAGGTCGGTGCCCACCAGCCTGTCGGCCGCTGCCGCGGCCGTCTCGCGGCTAAAGCCGTATTACGCCCTTTATGGGTGCTCCTACACAGGGGAGCCGCTGCGCGGTAGCGCATCAGCGGCTGCAGAAAACAAAGGGGAATATCTAAAATCGGGCCGCTCAGCGGCCGATCATGACACCGATGCCAAAGTTAACCCGCGGCTGCGCCGGCTGCACATAGCGGTCGCGTTTCCAGAGTTGGCTGTCGAGGATATCGATTACCGGATAGTTATAGCTGGCATCGCCGATCTTGCCGACGGCGGTATCCCGCACCCGGCCACGGATGGTAATGAGCCGGCCCTGAGCGTAATCGACCGTCTCCAAATAACCAGGGGCGACCGCCAGGAAGCGGCCGATCGGCCGACGGTCGATTTCCGGCTGCTGGCGGTCGTCGAGCGGATAAGCAAGCACCTCCAGTTGGGTGGCGTCGGCCAGATTGCTGCTGTTGACGATCACGCCGCCCCAGAGCACCTCGGCGCCCTGCTTCGTGCTGTCGCGGCCGGCCACCTGCGGCGAGAGGCCCGCCATCACGCCGGTGGTCTCGAAGCGCGGCTGAGTGGCGCAGCCAACCACGCTACCCAGCAATAGCGTGCAGAACGACAAAAACAACACTCGAATCATTACCAGTACCCTGGGTAGCCGGACCAACCGAGCGGCGGCGGGCCGAATCGCGGATAGCGGTAGTACGGCCACGGCCAAAAAGGATCGTACCAGAACGGATCCGGCTCGTAGTAATACCGCTCCGGCTCCGGCTGCCAGAGGTAGAGGGTGCGGGCCTGCACCACCGGGTAGCGGTAGGGATACTTGCCGACCGGACGGGTTTCGACCGCCTCCAGCGTGCCCGCCACTGTCACCAGCCGGCCGGTGGCATAGATCACCGGATCGAGGAAGCGGCTGGCGCAGGCCAGGAACCGGCCCTGGCTGTCATCCCGCATGACTGGTCGGCCGTCGCTCTCCAGCTTGTGGCCGACGACTTCCAGGCAGGTCTCGTCGGCACGGTTGTCGATGCCGGCAATAACCCCTCCCCAGCGGACCTGCCGGCCCATGTAGCTGTCTGGACTCTGTCGCGCTGTGCTTAGCGCGACATCTTCCTCTGGAGCTTCGCGGATCGGCTTCGGCAGGTTACTGGCGCAGCCGGCAAGTCCTAAAGTCATCGCAAGCAGCAGAAGCCAACGCATGGCGCATCTCCATCATGGCCGCGCCGAGCTGCCCGTCAGGCTGCCCGGCTGTCTGCCCCAATATAGGAACTGCCCGGCCGCTTCAAAACTTAGCGCCTGTTTACAGGGGGCCCTCCGGCTTGCCGCGATAGATCGGCTCGACGTCGGCGAGGCAGCTGAAGCATACCTCCATGTCGCGCAGCAGGCCGTCCTTCAGGCTGTACATCCAGCCGTGCACCGACAGCTCCTGCCCTCGTGCCCAGGCGTTCTGGACGATGGAGCTCTGGCAGACCCGCTCGGCCTGGTGAATGACGTTGAGCTCGCACAGACGATCGCAGCGCGCCTCGAAGTCCTCAATGGCTCTGAGCTCCTGCTCGTGCACGTGATAGACGTCTTTGACGTGGCGCAGCCAGTGGTCGATCAGGCCCAGCTGGCGCCGCTGCAGCACCGCCCGAATGCCGCCGCAGCCGTAGTGCCCCACCACCATGATGTGCTTCACCTTGAGCACATCCACCGCGAACTGCATCACCGACATGCAGTTCATATCGGTGGGCACCACCACGTTGGCCACGTTTCTGTGGACGAAAAGCTCTCCGGGCAGCAGATCGACGATCTCGTTGGCCGGTACCCGCGAATCGGAACAACCGATCCAGAGGTACTCCGGCGCCTGCTGCTTGGAGAGGGTTTCGAAGAAATGCGGGTCGCGCTTGTGGATTTTCTCCGACCAGGCGCGATTGTTGTCGAACAGATGTTTGAGGGTGCGCATCGTGGTTCTCTGTTGCTTTAGCAATCGTTCCCAGCCCGACTTGCAGTCAGGGCGTGGACAAAAAGCTCTCCAGCTGTTCCTGAGCTTCCAGCCAATCGGTTTCCGCCACCTCCTGCCGCTTGCGTAATTCCCCCTGCTGCTGCAGCAGTTCCGCCAGCCGCGCCTTGTGGGCAGGTTCATAGATCGCCGGATCAGCCAGCTGCTGCTCCAGGTCAGTCAGGTCCCGAGCCAGGGTTTCCAAGAGGACGTCCAGTTTCTTGATCCGTTGCTGCAGCGGTCGGACGGCGTCGCGCTTCTCCGCATCACGCCGCCGGTTTTCGCGGCGGGCCACGGCAGTGTGCTCGCCTTTCGCCTCCCCCGTCTCAGCGTCGGCCGAGGCGCGGCCCTGGGCCGCCACCCAGGCTTGGTAATCAGCCAGATCGCCATCGAAGGGTCGCACTCGGCCCTCGGCGACCAGCCAGAACTCGTCGGTGGTGGTCATCAGCAGGTGGCGGTCGTGCGAGACCAGCACCATCGCGCCCTCGTAGGACTGCAGCGCGACCGTGAGCGCATGCCGCATTTCCAGATCGAGATGGTTGGTGGGCTCGTCCAGCAACAATAAATTCGGCCGTTGCCAGACAGTCAGTGCCAGCACCAGCCGCGCTTTCTCGCCGCCGGAAAACGGTCCCACCACGGCCAGGGCCTGATCGCCGTTGAAACCGAAGCCGCCAAGAAAATCGCGCAGGGTCTGCTCCGGCGCATCCGGCGCCAGCCGCTGCAGATGCAGCAGCGGACTGGCGGCGAGATCGAGTTGCTCCAACTGATGCTGCTCGAAATAGCCAATCGCCGCGCCCTGGCCGCGCTGCACCTGCCCGGCCATGGCCGCCAGCTCGCCGGCCAAGCAGCGCACCAGGGTCGATTTGCCGGCGCCGTTCGGCCCCAGCAGGCCGATCCGCATGCCGGGGCGGATCGAGGCGCTGACGTCTCGCAGAATACTGTTGCCGCCATAGCCCAGCGTGACGCGGTCCAGGCTCAGGATCGGATCCGGCGCCTTGGGCGGCTCCGGAAACTCGAAATGGAACGGGGAATCCACATGCGCCGGCGCGATCCGCTCCATCCGCTCCAGCGCCTTGACCCGCGACTGCGCCGCCCGTGCCTTGGTCGCCTTGGCGCGAAAGCGGTCGATGAAGCGGGTCAGGTGGGCGATCTCGCGCTGCTGCTTCTCGAACAACGCCTGCTGCTGCGCCAGCCGCTCCGCCCGCTGGCGCTCGAAAGCGCTGTAGTTGCCGCGGTACAGCACCAGCTTGCGCTCATCCAGGTGGATGATGCCCTCGATGCAGGCATCGAGAAAATCGCGATCGTGGGAAATCAGCAGCAAGGTGCCCTGGTAGCGCTTCAGCCACTGCTCCAGCCACAGCACCGCTTCCAAGTCGAGGTGGTTGGTGGGTTCGTCCAGCAGCAGCAGGTCGGAACGGCACATCAGCGCCTGGGCCAGATTCAGCCGCATCCGC
>DASULL010000234.1:0-6784 GCA_036278215.1 Gammaproteobacteria bacterium
ATGGTTTCTTCGTGCAGGAAGCGGACGAGCAGGCGGACGATGATCCGGCCACCTCGGAAGGGCTGTTCGTGTTTGCACCCAAAAACGGCAAGGTGGCGGTCGGAGAACGGCTGCGGATAACCGGCACTGTCTCCGAACATCACCAGCGCACCGAGCTGACCCGGATTCGCCGCTTGGTTCGCTGCGGCCGAGCGCCGCTCCCCAGCCCCGGCCGCCTCTCGTTGGGCGCGGCCGAGCTCGGCGAGCTGGAGCGGTGGGAAGGCATGCTGGTGGAAGTCGGCGACCCACTGACGCTCACCGACACTCGCGACCTCGGCCGCTATCATCAGCTGGCCTTGGCCAGCGAGCGCCTGTATCAGCCGACCCAGCAGCAACTACCGGGCCGTGCGGCGCTGCTCGCCGATAGCCGCCGGCCGCTGCTATTTTTGGCTGACGGCAGCCGGCAACAGCACCCGGCGGTAATCGGCTACCCACCGCCGGCACTGACGGCCGAGCGATCGGTTCGCGCCGGCGATCGCGTATTCAAACTGCGCGGAGTAATCGATCAGTTCAACGGCGCCTACCTGCTGCACCCCACCGCGCCGGTACAGTTCGAGGCCGCCAATCCGCGGCCGCCGCAACCGCCACCGGTTCCGGCGGGACACCTGCGGGTCGCCGCCTTCAACCTGCAGAATTATTTCAACGGCGACGGCCGAGGCGGCGGTTTCCCAACCGCCCGTGGCGCTACCAGCCGGTACGAATTCCAGCGCCAGCGGCAGAAAATCGTCAGCGCTGCGCTCGGTCTGGGTGCGGACATTCTCGGCGTCATGGAACTGGAGAACGACGGCTACGGCTCCAACGGCGCCATCGTTGATCTCAGCCGCGCTATCGGCGCGGCCAGCGGCGTTCGTCACGCTTTCATCGATCCCGGCCTGGCCAGGCTGGGCGAAGACGCCATTACCGTCGGCCTGCTGTATCGGCCGGACCGGGTGCGGCCGGTAGGCGCACCGGCGATCCTGCATAGCGGCAACGACGCCCGCTTTGCCGCTCGCAATCGGCCAGCGCTGGCGCAGACTTTCGAGCAGCTCGCCAACGGTGAGCGCCTTACCGTGGTCGCCACCCACCTCAAATCGAAAGGCTCGGCCTGCACCGGCGACCCGGACCGGCGCGATGGCCAGGGCCGCTGCAATCTGACCCGTACCCGGGCCGCGCAAGCTCTGGCGGATTGGCTCGCCACTGACCCGACGGCGAACGGCGACCCGGATGTGCTGCTCATCGGCGACCTGAATGCCTACGCTCAGGAAGATCCACTGCGAGCATTAACCGCCCGCGGCTACCACGACCTGATCGGGCGCTATCTGGGGGAGCCCGCTTATACCTTTGTCTTCAACGGCCGAGCCGGCTACCTCGATCATGCGCTCGCCTCTCCCAGCCTGGCTCGGCAAGTAGCCGCTGTGCGGATCTGGCACATCAATGCCGACGAACCGGCGGTGCTCGATTACAGCACCGCTCACAAGAGCCGCCGGCAGATCGAGACACTGTTCGATCCCGGGCCGTACCGCTCCTCCGATCACGATCCGGTTATCGTCGATCTGGCGCTGGGAGCGAAGCTTCCTCTATGCGGATCTCGAACAGCTCCGGCCAGCGCTTGCCAGTGACGTAGTAGGTGTTGCTGGTCGGATCGTACGCGATGCCATTGCTCACCTCCGCCTCGGGGTGGCGGCGGCGCACCTCTGTCGCCAGGACGCTGAGGTCAAGCCAGCCGGTAACCCGGCCATCGGCGGCATCGATCACGGCAACGCAATCGGTCGGGTAGATATTGGCAAAAATCCGGCCATCGACGTACTCGAGCTCGTTCAGGCCGGACACCGACCTGGCACCGGCGTGTACCGTCAGCTGCCGCACTACGGCAAGCGTCTGGGTGTCGCGGAAATACAGGGTCGCGCTGCCATCGCTTTGCACCAGCCGCTCGCCGTCGTAAGACAGCCCCCAGCCTTCGCCCTTGATCGTCGCGGTGCCCAGCAGCTGGAAATCGTCCGGTCGATAGATCCGCACCACACCTTCCTGCCAAGTCAACTGATAAAGCCGCCCCTGCGCCAGCGCCAGCCCTTCGCCGAACAGGTGGCGCGGCAGCTCTATCCGGACGCTTTCGCGGCCGCTATCGCGCTCCAACCGCCGGACGCTGGAACCGCCGTACAGCCCGGTGCTCTCCAGCAACCAGTCGCCGTCGACCAGCAAGCCTTGGGTGTACGCACCTGGATCATGCGGCAGAACTCGCATGACTTCGTAGCCAAGCACCGGCTGTTCGCGCTCCCCCGGACATGGCGCGGCAGCAAAGCCGGGGCGAACAACCTCCAGGCCGGCGGCACAAGCCGCCAGCGCTCCAAGCAGCACCGCCGCGCTAGCCGCCCGTGCAGCGAACCTATGAGAATCGATAGCAAGCAAGGTCGGTCTCTAGCCTCACAATTGGGTTTTCCTACGGATCCTGTCGTCGTTGTCCTACAGACGCCGGTAGGGCTCGCGGCTTATTTTGATTCAGCCGCCAAGGATGGCAGGCACTCCTCCGGAAAACGCGGGAATACGGCATGGAAGCCGGCAACGGCGTGTGTCCGGCCAGGATGGCCTGTTAGAGAACAGGGAGGCTCTCGAGACACTCCCATTCCCTCGCCAAGTTCCCGCAGCTCGCTCAAAACGAGCTGCGGGAACTTTTTATTAGCAAGCCCCGCTTACGCCTCAGCCAGCAGCGCCAGCAAGAACGGCAGCCAGGACAGCAGGATAAGCAGCGCCATCGCACCATCGAACAAGATGGCGCGCCGATAACGGCGCTTGCCGGTCACATCGGCGTCGGCCATGAACACTCGGCTCATCAGCATGTCGAGCAACAGCACCATGAACACCATAGGGCCCAGCGCCGGGAGTACGCCGGTTGCGATCAGGCCCCAGCCGCTGCGCTGGGCTTCGACGCTCGACGAGGGCGCAAACACCACCATCAGGACCGCCAGCGCTCCCAGCATCAAGCGCAGAGCTCCCAAGTCGGCAGTGGCTTGCTTCAGAGTGCGACGAGGGGATTTGCTCTTATTGTTCATAGGGAACGATAGACTTGAACGATGGCATACCATGATGCCGGCAAAACACTTACCGAGCCAATCAACGCGGCAACAATCCTGCCGCGCTGTGCAGAGGCTACGGGACTTCTGGCGTTGGCCGTACCGACAAGCCTAGCGCAAGCTGCCCCTACTCGTGCCGGCCGTGCTCATGCACATGCCCATGGGCGATTTCCTCCGCGTCGGCGGGACGGACGGAGACCACCTCTACGTCGAAGGTCAGGGTCTCGCCGACCAGGGGATGGTTGAAATCGACATCGGCCATGAAACGGCCGACTTTTACTACCTGCACTTGCCGGGCGCCCTGCTCTGTCTGGACCACGGCGACCATGCCGGGCCGCCATGTCTTGGCGCCCTGCAGGTGCTTCACCGGCACTCGCTGCACCATGTCGGGACGGCGCATGCCATAACCTTTTTCCGGCGGGACGGTGACCGTCAGCCGATCGCCCACGGCTTTGCCGGTCAGCGCTTCTTCCAGTCCGACGATAATATTGTTATGGCCGTGCAGGTACGACATCGGCGCTCCGCCTTGCGACGATTCCAGTTGGCGGCCGGCGGAGTCGGTCAGGGCGTAATGCAGATGAACGACATGATCGTTAGCGATTTTCATGGCAGGTCTCGTGCGGGAAATCCGCTATTCTCGCCGCAGCCCCCTGCGCCTGCAACGCCGCGCCAGCGATGGTTGCCCAGCTTGTAGGACCGACCGCTTCGTCCCATCATCCATGGCATGAATGCATACAAGCAGCTCCTCCTGGTCGCCCACGCCCCATCCCCCAACACCCAGCGCTTGGTCGATGCCGTACTGGCCGGCGCGCGCAACCCCGACATCCAAGGCATTACCGTCCGCCACCTGCCGCCGCTACAGGCGTCGGCCGAAGATGTACTGGCGGCAGATGCGATCATCCTGGGCACAACCGAAAATCTCGGCTATATGAGTGGTGCGCTCAAGGATTTCTTCGACCGGATTTACTACCCCTGTCTGGAGCAAACGCAGGGCCTGCCTTATGCGATTTACATACGCGCCGGTCATGACGGTACTGGTACGCGCCGGGCGATTGAAACCATAGTCACTGGTCTGCGCTGGCGCGCGGTTCAGCCACCGCTGATCTGTCGCGGGGATTTTCGGGAAGACTTTGTAGCGCAATGCGAAGAACTCGGCAGCTATATGGCGGCCGGGCTGGAGACGGGGATTTTTTGAACGATTGAAGGCCTTCTTCAATCGACGTCTGTGCCTGTGCTCGTTGTCAGTAGCCCCGGGCGGCAGTCCGGGCAGGCGTCATCATCGCTGTCAACGCGGCACGGCAGCCTTGAAACAGCCTCCAGCTATGCTGGCGTTGTGCTCAAAACCGATCCGGAAGAGCGACAGATGGATTTACAGCAGATCCTGCAAGCGACACGGGCAATCGCAACGGAAACGCTCGCTCCAGAAGCTGCGGCAATCGACCGCGAGGGCCGCTGGCCAAGCACAGGGATGCGGCGCCTGCTCGACAGCCCGCTCAGCGGACTTGTCATCCCCCGCCGCCATGGCGGCTTGGGCCAGGGCCTGATCGGCTTGAGCAAGGTATGCGAAATACTGGCCGCCGGCTGCCCATCGACCGCCATGTGCTTTGGCATGCATGCGGTCGCCTCGGCGGTAATCGCCGCCCGGGCGACAGCGGAGCAGGTAACGCAGTTTCTCAAACCCATCGTCGCTGGCCGACATCTGACCACGCTTGCTCTGAGCGAAGCAGGCACAGGGGCGCATTTTTACATTCCGCAGACGATCGTCACCAGCACCGAGCAGCATTATCTCGTCACCGGGCAAAAGTCCTTCATCACCAGCGGCGGTCGTGCCGATTCCTACGTGGTCTCCGTCGCGCCTGCCGACGAGCGGCAATCCGGACGGTTCTCCTGCATCGTCGTCCCGGCTGATACCGAAGGCATGCGCTGGCGCGGCGACTGGGACGGGCTCGGGATGCGCGGCAACTCCTCCAGAACGGTCGACCTGCGGAACGTCCGTGTACCCAAAAGCCACCTGCTGGGCGCTGAGGGTGACCAGATCTGGTTCGTGTTCGAGATCATCGCTCCATACTTTGTCATGGCAATGTCTGGCGTTTACCTTGGCATCGCTCAAAGATCCCTGACACTTGCCATCGATAGCGTGCGGCAGCGCCGCCATGGGCACAACGGCCTGTCGTTGGCAAAGCGCGATGTCATCCAGTACCAGATTGGCGAGCTGTGGGCGAATGTCGAGCGCAGCCGTCAACTGATGTACTCGGCCGCCACCGCCTTCGACGACGGCGAACCGACCGCCCTGCCAGCGGTGCTATCGGTAAAGGCCGAGGTTGCTCAGAGTGCCACCCATGTCACCAACGAGGCGATGACGCTGGCCGGTGGCCGCGCCTACGGGCAGAACAGCGAGCTTGCTCGCCTGCTGCGCGATGTGCGGGCCGCCCACGTAATGGCTCCCACCACCGACTTCCTCCGCCTGTGGGTCGGGCGCAGCGTCCTGGGCGAACCGATGCTAGCGGATGAAGTGGGATGACGGCCGACAGCGAGCGCGACCCCACCCTCAGCACGCAATTCCTTGTGCTGTTCCAGCCCGGGCTGGAAGACGATCTGCGGACGGCGCGAACGCTGCAAGACGCGCCGCAAACCCGGGCCTTAGCGTTTGCGCAACTGGAACGGCTAAGCGAGCAACTCGACAGCCTTGGTTCGCACACGGCAGTTGCTGTGATTACTCCCGGCGTCGTCGGTGCCGAACATGCGGCACAACGGCTGTTGCGCAAAAAGAACGACCTGCAGGTAATCCTGCTAACCGCGCCGGGAGATGCCCGCAGCCTCGGCGAGCGCTTTCGCAACATTCCAATCCGAGCCAGACAACTCGAGCAGCTTCCCCGGGATGCACCTGATTTAATTGACGACATCGTCAAGATCGGCGACGGTCTGCAACAGCGCCGCCTGTACCGTCAGCAGATCCTGCAAGCTGACCACCAGCTCGGCAAGCTGCGGCCATGGCGCCTGGATCTGACCAGCGACAGCATCCGCCGGCAGCTGCTGGAAGCGTTACCGCTTGGCGTGGTCGCCGCTACCGCCGACGGCTTCGTTGCAGAAGCAAATGCTGCTGCTCGCCGCCTGCTGCAAGCGGACCTGGCGGATCAGTCACAACCGGTTCGGCTCTCCGAGCTGATCCCAGTCTGGGGCCAGCTACCGCTCGAGGCTCTGCCGACGGAGGAGATCATCACTCTCAACCGCAGTGGCCAGACTTCGCATCTGCATCTGCGTACTTCGCATTTTGCCGGCAATGGCACGCCCCGAGCCGTGCTAATCGTGATCGAAGACGTAACCCAACAGGAACAAGCCCGGCAGATACTCGCTGCCACCAAGGCCGAGCTCGAAGAGCGTTTACTGAAGGACAATCGCGCCCTGTTCGAGGCCGAACGGGAGCGCGACTCGATCAAGCACTTTATTGCCGCCTTCGCCCATGATCTGCGCACTCCCATCGCCGCCGCAATGCTCAGCAGCCAGCTATTGCAGCGGCAATACCAGCGTGGCGAAACGGCATTTTCCATTTATGTCCCCAGTCTGCTGGAACGAGTGTCGCGCAACCTGGATCGGCTTAAGCGGATGGTCGAGGACCTACTCGACCTGACCCGCCACGACATGGGGTCGCGTCTTGCTATCGCTCCTCGGCCGATCCGGCTCGACACCTTGCTGCGTGA
>DASULL010000235.1:0-7976 GCA_036278215.1 Gammaproteobacteria bacterium
TCGGCGATCAGACGGTCCACTTCCGGATCTGGCACCGGGGTGCGGCTACCCGCCTCGTACTTGTAGACACCGGCGTTGGTCTTCTGCCCCAGGCGGCCCTGCTCGGCCAGCTTGTCCATCCAGCTAGCCGGCACGTCCTCGCCCGCCTTGCGACGCTCTTCGCGGATGCGGTAGCCGACATCGATGCCGGCCAGGTCGGACATGGCGAACTGCCCCATGGGGAAGCCCAGGTCGGTCAGCACCTTATCCACCTGCGCCGGGCTGGCGCCCTCGTTCACCAGGGCGATTGCCTCGGCGCCGCGCTGGTGCAGCATGCGGTTGCCAACGAAGCCGTAGCAGTTGCCGACCAGCACGCCGACCTTGCCGATGCGCTTGGACAGCTCCATGACGGTGGCGATGACTTCGTCCGAAGTCTTCTCACCACGCACGTTCTCCAGCAGCTTCATCACGTTGGCCGGGCTGAAAAAGTGCATACCGATCACGTCTTCCGGCCGCTTGGTGGCGGAAGCGATTTCGTCGATGCTCAGGGTCGAGGTGTTGCTGGCCAGGATGGCGCCGGGTTTGCAGATCTCATCCAGCTTGGCAAAGATCTGCTTCTTCACCTCCATGTTCTCGAACACCGCCTCGATCACCAGATCGACGTCCTTGAAGTCGTCGTAGGACAGCGTCGGCCGGATCAGGCTCATGCGCTGCTCTACCTGCTCCATGGTCAGACGGCCGCGCTTGGCCGAGTTTTCGTAATTGCGGCGGACAATGGCCAAACCCTTGTCGAGGGCCTCTTGCTGCACTTCCAGGATATAGACCGGGATGCCGGCGTTGGCGAAGTTCATGGCGATGCCGCCGCCCATGGTGCCGGCGCCGATGACCGCCGCCGTCTTGATCTCGCGCTTGGGCGTGTCCTTGCTCAGGCCAGGGACGCGGGCGGCTTCGCGCTCAGCAAAGAACACATGGCGCTGCGCCTTGGATTGCGGCGAGGTCACCAGTTCCTGGAACAGTTCGCGTTCGCGCTGCAGGCCCTGTTCGAACGGCAGTTCGACCGCCGCTTTGACTGCCTTGATGCAGTGGAACGGTGCTAGGAAGCCGCGTTGGCGCGTGGCAATGCTGGCTTCAAATTCGTCGAACAGATTGGGGTTTTCGAGCTTGATCTGCACGTCGCGCAGACGGCGGGCCGGAGCTTTGTCGGCCATCAGCTGCTTGGCGTAGGCAATGGCGCCTTCCACCAGATCGCCTTCGATGATCTGGTCGATGATGCCGAGCGCCTTAGCCTTGGCGGCTGGGACATGGTTGCCCTCGACGATCATCTGCAGCGCCGCTTCCACGCCGATCAGGCGCGGCAGCCGCTGCGTGCCGCCAGCACCCGGCAGGATGCCGAGCTTAACTTCCGGCAAACCAACTTTCGCACTGGCAACGGCAACGCGGTAGTCACAGCCCAGAGCCACTTCCAGACCGCCGCCCAGCGCCGTGCCGTGAATGGCGGCGACGATGAGCTTTTCGCTACGCTCGTACTCGTCGATCACTGCCGGCAGCGACGGTTCCTGCGGCGGCTGACCGAACTCGCGAATGTCGGCGCCGGCCGGAAAGGTACGGCCCGCGCCGGTCACCACCAACGCCTGAGCACCGGCATCCGCCAGGCCCTTGCGCAGCGCTTCCGACAAACCGGCACGTACGTCTCTGCCAAGCGCATTGACCGGCGGGTAATCAACAGTGATCACCCCGATTCCATCGCGCAACTCATAGCGAACGACCTGGCTCATGTATCCTCCTTATTGGATTGGCTGGGCCCGCCTCAAGGCCCTTACTCAAGTGGTAAGGCGCCTCTGCAGAAGCTCAAGCGGCATGCGGTATTCTTGGAAGCAGCGCGCTATCCCAGCGGGAGGCGCAGGCTCTGCGGCTGCTTGCGGCGGACCCCAGTATAAGCTAAAAAACTCGAGCTGCAATTAAACGAAACCAAGTTCCGCATAGCGGAATAAGCTATATGGAGGAGCTCCAATGCGTGTCATTAATGGCATAGAACAACTGCAGCAATTGGTTGGCCAGGAGCTCGGTATCGGTGACTGGTTCACTGTCGATCAGGAGCGCATCAACGCCTTCGCCGACGTTACCGAGGATCATCAGTGGATCCACCTCGACGTCGAACGGGCCCGCCGCGAGACTCCGTGGGGGACTACTATCGCCCACGGTTTCCTCACCCTTTCTCTGCTGCCCGCACTGACTCAGGCGATCTACCGTGTCGAAGGGGTCACCGCACGGATCAACTACGGTCTCGACAAGGTGCGCTTCCTCGCTCCCGTCCTGGCCGGCAGTCGTATCCGCGCCCGGGTGCTGCTGACTAGCGTCGAGGCGCAAGGCGAAGGGCGCTACAAGGCGATGTTCGCCACCACCATCGAGCTGGAAGGCAGTGACCGCCCCGCCTGCATCGCCGAGAGCATCGCACTGTTAATGTGCTGAATGTACAAACGGCTTTTCGGCAGGCGCCCGGGGCGCCCTGCCCTTTCCAATCGGTTTGCCTCCGCCGGTTCGAAGCGCGGTGGCAACAGGAAAATCAAGTATGAATGACAATCGCAAAGTCGCCATCGTTACCGGCTCCTCCTCAGGCGTCGGTGCCGCTACCGCCCGGGCTCTGGCCGCCAAGGGCTGGTGCGTGACTATTAACTACTCCCGCAGCGCCGAGGCCGCCAAGCAAGTGGCGGCCGATTGCCAGCGGTTGGGCGGCGACACCTTGCTGGTGCAGGCTGACGTTGCCGACGATGCCGACTGCCGCCGCCTGGTCGAGGAAACCCTGGAGCGCTGGGGCCGACTGGACGCGCTGGTAAACAACGCCGGCACCACGAAATTCTGCGACCATGCCAACCTTGCCGGGCTGGATAAGCAGGATTTCCTCGATCTTTATGCCGTCAACACCATCGGTCCGTTCCAGATGACGCGCGCCGCCGAGCAGGCCTTACGGGCAAGCGGCGGCGGCGCGATCGTCAATGTCGCCTCCATTGCCGGCCTTGCCGGTGTCGGTAGCTCGATTGCCTACGCCGCCTCCAAGGGCGCCCTGATCACCATGACCAAGTCCCTGGCCCGGGTGCTCGGTCCGCAGGTTCGGATAAATGCCGTATGCCCGGGCTTCATCCAGGGCGAGTGGTTGCGGCAGGGACTGGGTAGCGACGTGTACGATGCGCGCAAGCAGGCGCTGGAGAAGGTTTCGCCATTGCGCCTGACGGCTACGGCGGAGCAGGTTGCCGAGGGGATCTTGTTCTTCATCGAAGGGCCCAGCATCACCACGGGTGAGACGCTGCTGCTGGATGGCGGGGCGCACCTGGGGCCGCGCTAGCCTGCGGTTTAGACTGCCGCGGGTACTACCAGGAAACGCCGGCGGCGCACGACCGCCGGCGTGACCGAATCCCCTTACTGCGCTCCAAGATAATCCCGCCCGCCCATGTAGGGGCGCAGCGCTTCCGGCAGCCGGATTCGCCCGTCCGCCTCCTGGTTGTTCTCCAGCAGAGCCACCAGGCAACGCCCGACGGCCAGGCCAGAGCCGTTCAAAGTATGCAGCAATTCCGGTTTGCCGGTTTCTGGATTACGCCAGCGCGCCTGCATGCGGCGGGCCTGGAAGTCTTCGAAGTTGCTGCAGGAAGAGATTTCGCGGTAGCGCTCTTGCCCGGGCAGCCAGACTTCGATGTCGTAAGTCTTGGCGGCGGAGAAACCCATATCGCCGGCGCAGAGCGCGACTACGCGGTACGGCAGCTGCAAGCGCTGCAGCACCGTTTCGGCGTGGCCGGTGAGCGCCTCCAGGGCTTGGTAGGATTCGCTCGGCTTGACCATCTGCACCAGCTCGACTTTCTCGAACTGGTGTTGCCGGATCATGCCGCGCACGTCCTTGCCGTAGCTACCGGCCTCGGAGCGGAAGCACGGCGTGTGGCAGACCAGCCGCTGCGGCATGTCCTTGGCGTCGATGATCTCATCGCGCGCCAGATTGGTGACCGGCACCTCTGCCGTCGGAATCAGATAGAAGCCCGGTTCGCCCTTCACGGCGAACAGATCCTGCTCGAACTTCGGCAACTGCCCCGTGCCACGCATGCTGTCGGCGTTGACCAGATAGGGAACGTAGACTTCCTGGTAGCCGTGCTCGCTGGTATGCAGGTCCAGCATGAACTGGATCAGCGCCCGATGCAGTTGCGCCAACTCCCCTTTCAGCACGACGAAGCGAGAGCCGGCGACCTTGCTGGCAGCCTCGAAGTCCATGCCATGCATGGCGCCCAGCGCCACATGATCGAGCGGCTTGAAATCGAAGCTCGGCGGCTGGCCCCAGCGCCGCACTTCGACGTTGTCGTTTTCATCGCGGCCATCGGGGACGCTCTCGTGCGGCGTGTTGGGAACGTCCAGCAAGAATGCATCCAGCTCGCTCTGCACCTCCTCCAGCGCCTTGGCGACCTGGTCCAGGCGTGCGCCAATCTCGCTGACCCGCGCCCGCATCGGCTCGATATCCTCGCCCCGGGCCTTGGCTTGGCCGATGGCCTTGGAGCGCGCGTTCCGCTCGTTCTGCAGCTCCTGCGTCTCGACCTGCAAAGCCTTGCGGCGCTCTTCCAGCGCCGTGTAGCGCTCTGTATCCAACTGATAGCCGCGCCGGCTCAGAGCGGCGGCCACCTCGGCCAAGTTCGATCTCAGGCGTCTCGAATCGAGCATCCTCAAACTCCGGTATTCAGAAAACGGGAAGAATGTTCACCACAGAGACACAGAGGGCGCAGAGGAAGATGGGGAGATTGACCACAAAGACACCAAGGCCACAGGGCAGCACAAAGGAAACTTTTTAACTTTGTGTTTCTTTGTGGGCTTGGTGCCTTGGTGGTGAATCTTCCCTCTCTTCTCCTCTGTGCTCTCCGTATCTCTGTGGTGAACACCCTCTACTTCACTTCTTCCGCCGATCCAGCTCACGCAGACGCGCCAGCCGATCGCGGATCTTGATCTCCAGCCCCCGATCGCTGGGATCGTAATAGCGGCGCGGCGTCATACCGTCCGGAAAGTAGTTCTCCCCGGCTGCATACGCTTCCGGTTCATCGTGGGCGTAGCGGTAGGCGGTGCCATGGCCGAGTTCTTTCATCAGCCTGGTGGGCGCATTCCGCAGGTGCATAGGCACCGGCAAAGAGCCGCCGGCCTTGACGTCGGCCATGGCGGCCTTGAACGCCGTATAGACCCGATTGCTCTTTGGCACAGAAGCCAGGTAGACCACCGCCTGCGCCAGCGTCAGCTCGCCTTCCGGGCTGCCGAGCCGCTCCTGTGCATCCCAGGCGGCCAAAGTAAGCTGGAGGGCACGGGGGTCGGCATTGCCAATATCTTCCGAGGCGATCCGCACCAGCCGCCGAGCGAGATAAAGCGGATCGCAGCCGCCGTCGAGCATCCGGCATAACCAATAAAGTGCGGCATCCGGATCGGAGCCGCGAACCGACTTATGCAAGGCGGAAATCTGATCGTAGAAGGCCTCGCCACCTTTGTCGAAGCGGCGCAGCGTGCCGGCCGCCGCCTGGGCTATGACTTCCACCGGCAGCACGCCTTCGCCAGCCAGATCGGCGGCAATCTCCAACAGGTTCAGCGCCCGTCGGGCGTCGCCATCGGCGGCCTGAATCAGCAATTCCTTGGCTTCGCCAGTCAGCTGCAGGCCACGGTCACCCAGGCCACGCTCCGCATCCTGCAGGGCCCGGTCGATCAGCTGACTGAGCTCCTCTGCGGTCAGCGAGGTGAGCACGTAGGTACGGACGCGCGAGAGCAGCGCGTTGTTCAGCTCGAACGACGGGTTCTCGGTGGTGGCGCCGATGAAAATGATGGTGCCGCTCTCGACGTGCGGGAGAAAGGCGTCTTGCTGGGATTTATTGAAGCGATGCACCTCGTCGACGAACAGAATCGTCCGGCGCCCTGCTTCTCGGGTCAGCGATGCCAGTTCAACGGCTTGGCGAATGTCTTTGACGCCGGATGTTACCGCCGAAAGCGTGGCAAACTCGGCGTCGGCATGGGCAGCAACCAGTTGCGCCAGCGTTGTCTTGCCGGTGCCGGGCGGCCCCCAGAGCACCATGGAATGCGGCCGGCCGGCAAGAATCGCTTCCCGCAGCGGTTTCCCGGGAGCGAGGATATGGCTTTGGCCAGCGTACTCGTCCAGCGAGCGCGGCCGCATTCGATCGGCCAGCGGTTGCATCTCAGCGCTCCTTGGGGGCGATGACGTCGACACCTGGCGGCGGCGTGAATTTGAATTGCGCAGCATCGATGCGAACGTTGCGTTCGAGCTGGGTCAGCTCCAGACGCGTGGTCTGGCCCAATCCGCTATCGACCTCAATCACGTGAGGCACACCCTTGTCCATCTGCAGGCGAATCGACTGAAAGTCCCAATCATCCCGCTTCGGTATCAGCTTCAGCCAACCATCCTGCTCCGGCTGAATCCTGAAGTTCTCCTCCAGGGCGGCGTAGTCGCCGCTCAGCAGCAGCGCCGGTCCTACGCCGAGCACCTCTGTCAGCGGACGCACAGTGACCTGTTCGAGGTCGACGTCATAAACCCAGAGTTTGCTGCCATCGGCGACA
This sequence comes from Gammaproteobacteria bacterium, assembly GCA_036278215.1. Taxonomy (GTDB): domain Bacteria; phylum Pseudomonadota; class Gammaproteobacteria; order Nitrococcales; family AK92; genus JAAYIK01. The sequence goes on from DASULL010000235.1 coordinate 6,553, forward strand.
ATTTCTTGCTCGAAAGGCTCGCTGTAAGACCAGCGGAACCGGTCCGGACGCTGGATCAGCAGCGTGCCGCGGGAAGCTTCCATCACTTCGCCGGCATCGCTCCTGGTCACCTGTTCGAATTCGCCGCGCAAGGAATGAACGGACCGGTAGTATTCCTCCAGGGCCGACACACCCTGGCTGTAGGCAGGCAGCGCCAGCAGTAGCGATGTCAGAAGAAGACTCAAGCGCTTGAACATGAACGCTCCTTGAATGCGGTGCGAGCCGTTAGGTCCGTTTACGAGTGAACTCTAATCCCCAGCAGGTGGGGGCACCAGTATTTCCCGAGAACCGTTAGCCTGCAGCGGTCCAACCAGACCGGCTGCTTCCATTTCTTCGACCAACCGGGCGGCGCGGTTATAACCGATCTTGAGGCGGCGCTGCACGCCCGACACCGAAGCCCGCCGCGATTCGATGACGATGCGGACAGCCTGATCGTACAGCGGGTCGGACTCTCCACCGCCTTCCGACGACAAACCGGGGATTACTGGGGCGAATTCACCCGGCTCGCTGACGACCTCGTCGATGTACTGCGGAGTGCCGGTCTTTTTCAGAAAATCGACGACTTTGTGCACCTCCTGATCGGTGACGAAAGCGCCGTGCACCCGCTGCGGCAGTCCGGTGCCGGGAGCGAGATACAGCATATCGCCCTGCCCCAGCAGCGCCTCGGCGCCCATTTGATCGAGGATGGTGCGGGAGTCAATCTTGGAAGATACCTGAAAGGCGATCCGGGTCGGAATATTGGCTTTGATGAGGCCAGTAATGACATCCACCGACGGCCGCTGCGTCGCCAGAATCAGGTGGATGCCGGCAGCGCGGGCCTTCTGCGCCAGCCGCGCAATCAGCTCCTCCACCTTTTTACCGACCACCATCATCATGTCGGCGAACTCATCAACCACGATCACGATGTAAGGCAGCAGCTCCAGTTCCGGCGCCTGAGGCAAGGGCTCATCCTTGCTGAAGACCTGCTCGATGTTTGGCTTGAACAGCGGATCGAGCACCGGCTCGCCCCGTTCCCGGGCCTCGACAAGCTTCTTGTTGAAGCCGGCGATGTTGCGCACACCCAGCGCCGCCATCAACTGGTAGCGCCGCTCCATCTCACCGACGCTCCAGCGCAGCGCGTTGCCGGCATCCTTCATATCGGTGACTACGGGCGTCAACAGATGCGGGACGCCGTCGTAGACCGACAGTTCCAGCATCTTCGGATCGATCATGATCAAGCGCACCTGATCCGGCGTGTTCTTGTACAGCAGGCTCAGAATCATGCCGTTGACGCCGACCGACTTACCGGAGCCGGTGGTGCCGGCAACCAGCAAGTGCGGCATTCTGGCAAGATCGGCAACCACTGGTCTGCCACCGATGTCCTTGCCCAGCGCCAGGGTCAGCGG
>DASULL010000236.1:0-3072 GCA_036278215.1 Gammaproteobacteria bacterium
GACGAGGTGGGCTCAAACAATTGCCGAAAGACCATGTTCCTCTCCTTCGGAAGCGGCGCGCTTCTTCGTGCGGACCTTGGGTCTGTGGCAAGTCTTGCTGCATTCCAAGAGGATGCTGGGCCAAAACGTAGAGCGGATGGGTAGGCGTGCAGAGCAAATTCACTGCTGTCCCAATGGCTTATCGCCCCGACTCAAGGTAATGCGCTAACGAAGGCCTTGGTTACCGCAGCGGCCACAGCGCGGACATCAGCAGGCGCTGGCTCGACGCGATTATCGATCAGCAGCATCGCCAGCCCATGCACCAGCGACCACGCTGCCAAGGCCTGGATCTCGGTATTGTCTGAGCCGAACAGCCCGGCAGCAGCACTGCGGCGCACAGCATCGACCATGGCTTGTCGGGCGGCGGTGGCAGCTTCCTTCAGGGCCGGCGAGCGCTGCGGGCCGATCAACGTTGGCCCGAACATGAGGCGGAAATGCGCCGGATGTTCGACGGCAAAGATTACATAAGCCTCGCCCATTGCTCCGAGCTGGGCTCGCGGATCGTCCCGATGCTGCTCGACCGCCTTCAGCATCTGCTGCCGCAAAGCGATAAAACCCAGCGCGGCCACTTCAGAGAGTAGCTCCTGTTTGTCGGCGAAGTGCTTGTAAGGGGCTGCATGACTGACCCCAGCGCGACGAGCCAGTTCGCGCAGTGTGAAGTCCCAATTCTGATCTTCCGTCAGAATCTGCAGGGCGGCATCAATAAGCGCACGACGCAGGTCGCCATGGTGGTATGGGCGCGGTGCTGGCGCCTGTTTCTTGCCCAAGGCAGCTTGCTCCACTTTATGTTGACGGCGAAAACATAGGGCGTTATGGTGCTGCCGTCAAGCAAGTTGACGGAAGAAACACTGGGGCACGCCATAAAGGTCACATCAGTGCCGCCGCCGACTGCCATCAGCTCCCGGAGATCCGCAATGAGCTATCAGCTGCTGAAATCGATCCACCTGCTTGGAGTCACGCTGTTCCTCGGTAATATCATCGTCACCGCGGCCTGGAAAGCTCTGGCCGATCGAACCGGAACGCCGGCTGTGGTCGCCTACGCTCAGCGTCTCGTCAGCCTTACTGATGTCGCGTTTACCGCGGTCGGAGCCGCGCTGATTGCCATCAGCGGGCTGCTCATGGCGGGTGGGCATGCTGCCATTTTCAGCACAGCCTGGCTGAGCTGGGGGTACGGCCTGTTCATTGCCTCAGGCGCTCTCTGGATATTTATCCTGATCCCGATTCAGGTTAAGCAGGCGCGACTCGCCAGGGGTTTCCAGGATGCGATCGAAATCCCCGGCCAGTACTGGCGCCTTGCCCGGCTGTGGGCAGTATTCGGCACGATCGCGACCCTGCTACCGCTGGCTAATCTCTATTTGATGGTGTTCAAGCCGGCTTGACCCCGGCCGTCGGCTCAGGCTGCTCGGCGCTGGCGCCACTCAGCCAGGGTCTTGAGGATCAAGGTGAGGATGGCGATCAGGGCCAGCAGCGAGGCGGCGGCGAAAGCACCGGCGGCGTTGTAGTCCTGGTAAAGCAGTTCCACATGCAGCGGTAAGGTATTGGTTTCACCACGGATATTGCCCGACACCACCGACACGGCACCGAACTCGCCCATGGCCCGGGCGTTGCACAGAATCACGCCATAGATCAGAGCCCACTTGATATTCGGCAGGGTGACCCGCCAGAAGGTCTGCCAGCCGGAAGCACCCAGCGAAATCGCAGCTTCTTCTTCGTCGCTGCCTTGCGCTTCCATGAAGGGGATCAGCTCCCGTGCCACAAACGGGCTGGTGATGAAAGTGATCACCAGAATGATTCCGGCGGCATTGAACATCAGCTGGATGTCGTGCTCTTCCAACCAGCCACCAACCCAGCCACGCGAGCCGTAGAGCATCAGATACATTACGCCAGCGACCACCGGCGAGACGGAAAACGGAATGTCGATGAAAGCGCTCAGCAAGCGCTTGCCGGGGAAGTCGAAGCGGGTAACCAGCCAGGCAGCGGCAATACCGAAACCGGTACTCAGCGGTACCGCCACTGCGGCGGTAAGCAGGGTGAGGTAAATGGCGTGCAAAGTCTCCGGGTGACTGATGTTGCTCAGGTAGACAGCCCAGCCGGCGCTGAACGCCTGCACGAAAATGACCGCCAATGGCACAAAGATGATCAACAGTGCACCGAGGACGCCCAACCCGATCAGCATGTTGGCTGCGCGGGAGCGGCCGGCGGTTCTGGCAAAGCTTTTGTCAGGGTGCTTGCGCATGCTTAGCTCTTGCGGCTGTGGCGGGAAAAGTATCCCTGCAGAAGGCTGACGCTGATCAGCAGCACGAAGGCTGCCGCCAAAACCACGCTGGCCAGGGCAGCCGCTGAGGCATAGTCGTATTCTTCCAGGCGGATCATGATCAGCAGAGAAACGATTTCGGTTTCGTAGGGCATGTTGCCGGCGATGAAAATCACCGCGCCGAATTCGCCCAGGCCGCGGGCCAGCGAGAGGACGAACCCGCTTAGCAGCGCCGGCAGGATTGCCGGGAAAATCACCCGCTGGAAAGTCTGCCGAGCATTCGCCCCTAGGGTTTCAGCAGCTTCCTCCAGCTCCGGCTCCAGATCCTCCAGCACCGGCTGTACGCTACGCACCACGAATGGGATGGTAGTAAAGGCCATCGCCACGGCGATGCCCAAGCCAGTGTAAGGCACCTGCAGGCCCAGCGGTTCAAGCAGCCGCCCGTACCAGCCGTTGTTGGCAAAAAGGCCGGTGAGGGCGAGACCGGCCACTGCCGTGGGCAGAGCAAAGGGCAGATCTATGGCGGCGTCGAGCAGAGTGCGGCCGGGAAACTCGTAGCGCACCAGGATCCAGGCCAGCAGCAGGCCGAAGAACAGGTTGAAGATGGCTGCAGCTAACGCGGCCTGCACGGTAATCCGATACGACGCCAGCGCCCGCTCGGAAGTCACCAGCGACCAGAACTCGGCGGCTCCCAAGCCGGTGGCCTTTACAACGAGACCGGCCAAAGGCAGCAGAATCACGATCCCCACAAACAGCAGGGTAGTGCCCATGGTAAGGCC